>NZ_PNCV01000127.1:0-4639 GCF_005886925.1 Pseudoalteromonas sp. S3260 | reverse complement strand
ACTCCCGCCTACTGATATGATTAACGTTGACGGTTATCGTAGACGGGCTTTATGCCGCGCAAGGTCATTATTCACAAAGAGGGCGAAGAGACGCTGCGCTGAAAAGAGAAGGCGCTGGGTGCTAGGTTGTGCCCGTAGCCCACTACCCGCCGCCCGAGAACTTTACCTTTCCCCTTTAACCTCAATCAGCTTGCTAATTCGGCCATCGCTTTTTGGCTAAACAAGTGCATAGTTACATAATGTCGTTTTTTAATAATCGTCTTCACAATTTCTTGATCTATATTCAAATAATCATGCACAAGCGCATTGCGTAAACCGATTATTTTACGCCATGAAAGCAACTCATTATCGGTTAAAACACCGAGTTGCGTTAGTTCACTAAATGTTTGGTAGGCATTACTGCTTGTCGTGTTTTTATACTTTTTAAGCCAGTGCTTAGATAAACCAATACACACTTCTGTCATTAACTGTAACAAACGCTCTGCGGCACGGTAATCTCGACTATTAAGCTGCTCGACTTGGCTTAATTCGTTGAGCTCTAGCATATATTCATCAATATGTCGTGTTACTTCACTTATATAAAGCGCTATTCCTGTATCAATCATGCTCACTCGCTATCATCTCAAATTCAAATTGGCTATAAATACGCTGCTGCTCTTTCATCGCTCTAAGGCTATTCTTGCCTAAAATGGCCTGCCCGTATTCTACTACATTGAATGCAAGGTAACTGGGGATTAAGTTTATATCAACGATTGAAATAAGCTGCTCGTTTAAGCTAAGCGCATTGCTGATTTCTAGCTCGAGTTCTTTTGGCCTGAGTCGTTTATCAAACGAGCTAAGATCAAAATTTTTAAAAGCGATAGCAAGATCAATATCACTATGAGGTTGTGCTGTACCTTTGGCGTGAGAGCCATACAACCAAACCACTTCAATGTCGCTATTTTTCTGCAAGTAATTAACTATTTGTTGAAAAATATTATTGCTCAAAATAAAAAACCATTAGTAAAAACTAAGATAATCATAACTTATCTGTTTTATACTGAACACTAAAACCGATAATGTACTTTTATTCACGTAAATTAATTTTAAGTGGTGTATTCACCAAAGAAGCGCTAGGTAAAAGGCGCTAGCTTCTGGGGAAGTAGCTAGGTGCTAAGTTATGCCCATAGCCCAAAACCCGCCGCCCGAGAACTTTTACCTTTCCCCTTTAATCACTTTCTCTGTGTACTCTGCGACCTCGGTGGTAAATAGTGTTTTAATTTATTTTATTCACCACGAGGAAGAAGAGGCGCTGCGCTGAAAGAGGAAATAAAAAGGCCAAATATTATTATGTAGCAGCGATTTTATATCGCGTCAGATTTAGGTCATTAAGCATAGAGACGCTGAAAGAGAAGGCCAAAGGCGCTAGGCTGTGCTCGCTACTCGTCGCTCGAAGCCCGTCGCTCGTAACCTTTAATTTCAATCTTCCACTTTTTTAGATCTTTTTGCGTAACCAAAACAAGCTGCCTTCGGTGGCTATCCACGCTTGTTTACCCAGTGAATTTAGGTATATCCCTACTTCTTCTTTACTGCCTGGGCTGTAAAAATCAAAGTCGTCACTTTTTAGTTTTTCTTGCCCAGTAAGTAGCTTTATAAAGTGTTTATTAAGCTGTTTAAGTTGCTTTTTGTATTGCTTGGCTTGGCTAGAGTCACCATTTTTATGAAATTCACTCAAGGCGCGGCTTGCTGTGGCATGGAGCTCTTCGCTGTCGAAGTCAGCTAAAAACGCATCTAGCTTTTGCCACTGGCCTTTAATTATGTAGCAGTTCATTAGCCAATGCCGATTCGCTTGATTATCCATGGGGTTTAATTGCAACAGTGTTTCAAATTCATCAATGGCAAGTTGTATATTGCCTTGTAGTGCGTTAATTTGTGCTCGGTGCGACCGTAGCATCATATAAGGGCGTGTTTCGTGGATCAGCCAAAAGTGGCCTTGGTTTTGTGCTATGTATTGCTCTGTAATAAAACCCTCAAACAGTTCAAGTAACGCTTCTATCGGTTCAAACGCGCTGGGGGTAAAGTCGCTAAGGATTGCTTCCATTAATTGATCAATCACTTCGTCGTCAATCATTTTGCCAGCAGCAAAGTCATTGCTGTACTGTTGGTGTGCAAACTCTTCTAAAAATTGTTCGTTAAACGCGGCTTCGTCTTCATCGCTCCAGCGGGTGTTTTCAATAAAACGAATGTTGTAAAGCGCGTCGGCTACAAAGTAGATGTAATTCTTTTTAAATGATTGCGCTAAGCCCTGGTTGCTAGCAAATTTTTTCACTGCAGCTTGCTCAGAGCTGAAGGCACTAAGTACTTCATTCAAACTTGCTAGCACCTCTTTTTGGTGTTTGTTTAGGCTGCGTTTATCAATAAACTTAAGTGCCTGTAATGCCCCTTTACAGTAGTTTGGTAATGGCATATTAGCTTTGAGTGAATCGCGGTAATCGGTTTTCGATAAGCTGCATTTAGTGGGCATTTTAAAGTCTTCGCTCATCACTTTTTGCATGCTGTTATTGTAATTTTCCATCAGGCTTTCGAGGTACTTTAACTCAGCGTCTGTTGTAAAATTAATCTCACCTAGTAGGTCTGGCTGCCATTGGCTGGGCATTATTATGTCTGGCAGTAAGCCTAATCCTAAAAAGTAACCCTGAATAAAGTAATAATCTGGCTGTTTTACACTTAGCTTACTAAGTTTTATAACTTCGCTACGAATTTTTGCGGGCGACATAACTCACTCTTTTTGATATTTTTTATTACAATAAAGCCGTACTTAAAAACAATCAAGTGAGTTAACGTTTAAATAGGCTAGCCTTTAGTATACTTGGCCTGTATAATTTGCCGCCTTATTTACACCTATTGCCTGGTCTATTTTCGCACCTGCTGCGCCCATAACCCTGTCAGTATTTTTCTAGGACACCTTTTTTTGATCTCCACCGCAAATATTACGATGCAGTTTGGCGCAGAGCCGTTGTTTGAAAACATTTCAGCTAAATTTGGTAACGGTAACCGTTACGGTTTAATTGGCGCTAACGGCTGCGGCAAGTCGACATTTATGAAAATTTTAAGCGGTGCGCTTACGCCTAGTGCAGGTAATGTGTCTATTACGCCGGGGCTAAAATTAGGTAACCTAAGCCAAGATCAGTTTGCGTTTGAGCAATACAGCGTAGTTGACGCGGTAATTATGGGCGACGTTGAGCTTTGGAAAGTAAAACAAGAGCGCGACCGTATTTATTCGTTGCCTGAAATGAGCGAAGAAGACGGCATGAAAGTGGCCGAGCTTGAAAGCATCTTTGCTGAAATGGACGGTTACACCGCAGAAAGCCGCGCAGAAGAAATACTACTTGATGCGGGTATCGATAAAGAATTTCATTATGGTTTAATGGCAAACGTAGCCCCTGGTTGGAAATTGCGTGTGCTTTTAGCACAGGCGCTATTTGCTAATCCTGATATTTTGCTACTTGATGAGCCAACCAATAACTTGGATATTCATACTATTACGTGGCTTGCGAATGAGCTTAACCAACGTAAATGTACCATGATTATTATTTCCCATGACCGTCACTTTTTAAACTCGGTATGTACGCACATGGCCGATATTGATTACGGCGAGCTGCGTATTTACCCAGGTAACTACGAAAAGTACCTTGAAGCCTCAGGCTTACAGCGCGAACAGTTATTAGCTGAAAACGCGAAAAAAAGCGCTGAAATAGACGAGCTACAAGACTTTGTTAACCGTTTTGGTGCTAACGCCTCTAAAGCAAAACAAGCCAGCTCGCGTGCTAAAAAAATGGACAAAATTAAGCTTGATGAAGTTAAAGCATCAAGCCGTATGAGCCCGTCACTGAGCTTTGACGAAGGCAAAAAAATGTATCGCCAAGCGCTTGAGCTAACCAAGCTTGGCCATGGGTTTGACGGTGAAACGTTATTTACCGGCGGCGACTTATTGCTAGAAGCGGGTGCAAAGCTTGCGGTAATTGGCGAAAATGGTGTGGGTAAAACCACCTTTTTACGTTGTTTAGTTAACGAGCTTGAAAGTTTACACGGTGAAGTTAAATGGTCAGAAAACGCGACCTTTGGTTACTGCCCACAAGACAGCAGCAAAGACTTTGATAACGACTTAACTTTATTTGATTGGATGTCGCAGTGGCGCACTGCTAAACACAACGATTTAATGGTTCGTGGCATGTTAGGGCGTTTATTATTTACCGCAGACGATTCAAATAAAAAAGCGCGTAACTGTTCAGGTGGTGAGAAAAACCGTTTGTTATTTGGTAAGTTAATGATGCAAGACGTTAACGTACTAATAATGGATGAACCAACAAACCACATGGATATGGAAGCCATTGAAGCGCTTAACAATGCGCTAAAAGACTTTAAAGGCACGCTTATTTTTGTAAGCCATGACCGTGAGTTTGTATCGTCACTAGCAACGCGTATTGTTGATATTAAAGACAAGCAAGTGATTGACTTCCAAGGTACGTTTGACGAATACCTAGCAAGCTGCGAAGAAAACAAAGTAGCTTAGAGCTAGGTTAAAGGTTAAACCATTTTAAAAGCGGTGTTTGTTTAAGCGCCGTTTTTTTGTGTCTGTATTTCGGGGTTCGGGGTTCGG
>NZ_PNCV01000126.1:0-8890 GCF_005886925.1 Pseudoalteromonas sp. S3260 | reverse complement strand
GCCTAGGGGCGATTTACTCTTTGTTGCCTACATGGATGTAGGTAAGGGGCGTGAGCAGGACGCGGAAGCTTTGCTCGGTTTTTACTTAGCCCACTAGGTTACAAACTTCGCGCCGCGATTAAACCGCCCCTAGTTTGAACAAATTTTAATCCGCAAAGGTCAACAGACCCTAAGCATGTCCAGCTTCGGGGCTTAATTGGCCAATATCAAAACCAAGCATAGAGACTGCCATTTCCCAGCGTTTTTCTACTGGAGTATCAAAAATTATTTTAGGATCGGCTTTAATGATCAGCCAGCTATTGTCTAATAGTTCTTGCTCTAATTGGCCTTGTTCCCAACCGGAGTAGCCTAAAGTAATAATAAATTGCTCGGGTGCTTGGGCTGTGGTTAACGTGGCTAACACATCTTTTGAGGTGGTGATCATAATATCACTGCTCAATTTTTGGCTTGCCGAGTACCCAGGTTTAGGTGAATGTAGCACAAAGCCACGGTCTGTTTTTACCGGCCCGCCAGCAAACACAGTCACTTGAGCAGCATGTTGAGATTTATCGTTATCAATATCAATTTTGTCGAGTAACTCACCTACGGTGACATCAATCGGCTGATTGATCACCAATCCCATAGCGCCTTCTTCGTTGTGTTCACAAATATAAGTGACGGCACGTTTAAAAAAAGGGTCTTGCATTGATGGCATTGCGATTAAAAAGTGATTTTCTAATGACTGCATAAGTTTTACCCTTTTAGTTATTGAATCTTGAGTATGGCATAGTCCCATGTTTTAACACTAAAAATTTATTCGAGTTTTCAGCGATGACACGATAAGCGTCATCGCTTTATATCTTAGAACTGGTTCAGTGATAATTTATTTATTAAGCTTTTTCTCTATGGCATCAAATAAAATGCCCGTAATTGAAATATCGTAAGCGGCTTCAATTTCTTTTACGCAGGTTGGCGCTGTTACGTTAATCTCAGTTAACTTATCACCAATAATATCTAAACCAACAAATATTAAGCCTTTTTCTTTCAAAGTAGGGGCGACCGCCTTTGCAATTTTAAGATCTGATTCGCTAATTGGGCGGGCTTCACCACGACCGCCTGCGGCTAAATTACCGCGTGTTTCGCCATTTTGTGGAATACGCGCTAAGCAATAAGGAATCACTTCACCATCAACAACCAATACGCGCTTGTCACCTTGAGTGATCTCTGGGATGTAATTTTGCGCCATAGCAAAACGGCTACCATGCTCGGTTAAGGTTTCGCATATTACGCCAATATTAGCATCATCGGCTTTTACTCTAAAAATAGAAGCGCCACCCATGCCATCAAGCGGTTTTAAAATAATATCTTTATGCTGGGCTAAAAACTCACGGATTTGCTTTTGGCTGCGTGTTACTAATGTATCTGGCGTGTGTTCACTAAACCAAGCTGTAAAGAGTTTTTCATTGGCGTCGCGCAAGCTTTGTGGTTTATTAATCACTAATGTGCCCGCTTTTTCTGCACGCTCTAAAATATACGTTGCATAAATATATTCAGTATCAAAAGGCGGATCTTTACGCATTAAAATAACGTCTAAATCAGCCAGCGCTATGGTTTCTTTTTCTTCAAGTTGGTACCACTTTTGTTCGTTATCAAAAACTTGAGCTTTTGCTGCAGTGGCGTAGGCATTGCCTTGACGCAGCGATAAATCATCCATTTCCATGTAGTAAATTTCGTAGCCACGGGTTTGCGCTTGCATCATCATTGCAAAACCGGTGTCTTTTTTAATATTAAATCCACTAATAGGATCTGAAATAATACCTAACTTAATTGCCATGCGCTGTGCCTTAATTTATGTGTTTTTTACAACTGTAATCTTGATATGTGGGTGCTTTTAGTTATTTCAATTAGCTAAATCGCCAAATTGTAATTGCAGTGCACTTAAAACAGTTAAAGCTGCTGTTTCTGTACGAAGTACTCGCGGGCCTAAGCGAATATCTACAAATTCTTGTTGTTTAGTTTGCGCCATTTCATCATCGGTAAATCCCCCTTCAGGGCCGACTAAAAAGCGCACGCCACCATCAGGAACGGTAATGGTTTTAATACTGTGTTCGGCGCGCGGGTGTAACGTTAATTTAATTGCATCGGTTTGCTGTTCAAGCCAGTGTTTTAAATCTACGGGAGGATTAATGGTTGGTACAAAGTTGCGTCCGGATTGCTCTGCAGCAGCAATGGCTATTTTTTGCCATTGTTGGTGTTTTTTTTCTAGGCGGTCACCGCTGAGTTTTACGCCGCAGCGCTGACTAAAAATAGGCGTTATTTCAGTGATCCCTAATTCAACCGACTTTTGAATGGTAAAATCCATTTTATCGCCACGGGATACACACTGGCCTAAATGAATCTTTAATGGCGATTCAACGTCATGATGATTAAATTCAAGGGGCATAACAACAACGGTTTTTTTGCTCACTTCAATAATTTCACTGAGAAATTCACCCCCTTCACCATTAAAAATAGAAACCTGTTCGCCCACTTTCATACGTAGCACACGACCTACATGGCCTGCAGCGTCATCGTCAAGATTTAAAGGGGTGTTGAGAGCAATCGCTGATGATTGATAAATATGGGGCACTCGCATGGCAAATCACTTTTTTACATAGAAGTTATATCCCTCTATGGTAAGTAAGCAAAGGCTTGGGTGCAATTATTTATTTTTCATATTCGGGGGTTAAAAGCTCTGTTAACTCTTGTGCAGTTTGGGCTATGTCGGTATCACACGATAAATGGTTTGAATGGCATTCATCTTTTATGGGCTTAATTTCATACCCTTGATCTGTCTGAATAACCATATAGCGTTTTTCATGCAGTGAATTATAAATAAAGCGCTGTGTATCATCGGCGAGTAAATAGTCTGTTTGGTTAAACAGCACACCCTGAATATCGTGGTGCTCATGCAGATAGCTGGCCAGCTCAGAAATGCTTATTTCGTTTTCAATATCGCAATAGCAATAATCTTTAACGAGTTCATCAAACATCATTTTAACCAGCTTTTGGGTGTTAGCCCCGGCGATAACGATATCTTTTTTAGCTGGATCATTTGAATTTATATAGTGTTTAATAAATGAACGGCTAAACTCGTTGTCTATATCAATTAATAGATAACTTCCTGTTTTTATTTCCATATGCCTAAAGTCCCTGTTAATTTACCAGACTATTAAATAGGGACGTTTAGTAACGGCTTAATTTAACCAGTTTGGTACTAAATTGAAAACATACTTATAAGTAAGTAACCAATAGCACAAAATACAGCAAATTCAATACACGCAATGCCAATATTATCTTGATGATCGACTTCAAGTGCGGTGTCGATATTAGGCATTGAGATAATTTTTATAATATACGTTAAACAGTATAGTAACAGCCACATCACACCGCAATGCATTACCAAGGTAAATAAGTTTTCTACCATTTTACCATTTTGAAATGCCGCACTAGATAAACCAGCATACGCCGCAAGTGCTAATCCAATTGACTTACCCGCATAGCGAATACCAATAGAGGTATTTTCTAAGCCAAAATTACTTTGCAATGAGGCGCCTTGATTTGCTTTAGCGAAGCGGTTTTCACGTATTTTACTGTCCAAAGCAAACATTCCCTGCAACACAAAAAAGCTCACTGAGGCAATTAATAAATTACTAAACCCCTGAGTGTGTGTCCATGTATATAAACCCAGCGCTAAAATACAATTGGCAATAAGCATCCCCGAGTCAACCAGTGCTGCGCAGACATTTTGCTTTAGTATTGCGGCTTCTTCATTAAAGCGGCGCAATATCCATTTACGGTGGATTAAATGCCCCATTTTAATAAATGAAAATAGCAGCACAATTAACAAAATCACTTTTAATGGATTTGATTGTGCGGTGCTAATACTTATTTCATCAAATAAAAACGCCATGGTTGCTATAACAACAGATATTTCAGAGGCAAAACTAATCCCCATTGCAAAGTTATCATGCTGCGCCAATTCTTCTTTAAGTGCTTGTTTTGCTTTTATTTGAGTAACAATTCTTAAACTGATGATGATGATACAAATAACCACAAAACTAATAGCAATCGCAACTAAACTAGTGTTAGATAATGACAAATATGACATGGTGTTCCTAAATAGATTTACCTTAATAGGTTTTTAACCATTCTAGTATGGTTATTGGTGAGATAAAAGAGGGTATTGATGAGTAACGACACGCAGCTTCCTATTGAATTACAAAAACTCGGTGAAACACGCTTTGCAGCGCTGTACCCAGAGCAGAAAAACCAGCAGCAGATAGTGCGGTTATTAGCGTTAAGTGATTTTGCTTGGCGCAGTTTAAGCTCTCAACCTACGCTACTGTCTTGGTTGCTGTGTGAGCACGAAATTAAAAATAGAGAAATTTTAGACCCTTTTGCACAGCTTGATATAACTAAAATAGAAGAGAGTGAATGCCATAAGTTACTGCGCCAATACCGAGAAAAATACTGGTTAAAAGTGGCTTTTTTAGATTTATGCTGCAAAAACCCAATTGAAAATAGTATTAAATACATTAGTGAACTTGCTAATAAACTGATCGACAGTGCTAATCAATGGGCCTATAAAAATGTCGCGAAAACCAATGGTGAGCCATTAGATGAGCACAATAACCCATTACCATTAATGGTATTAGGAATGGGTAAACTAGGCGGACAAGAACTCAATTACTCGTCAGATATTGACCTTATTTTTGTATATCCTCGCAATGTTAAAACCCAAGGAGGGCGTCGCTCACTAGAGGCATCCGTTTTTTATACCAAGGTCGCGCAAAAGCTGATCACAGCGCTTAATCAATGTACGGTCGATGGCCAAGTTTTTCGCGTAGATATGCGTTTGCGACCATTTGGTGAAAGTGGCCCATTGGTGATGAGCTTTAACGCGATTGAAGATTATTACCAAGAGCAAGGGCGTGATTGGGAACGTTACGCGATGTTAAAAGGGCGCTTAATTGGCACGCCTAACATTTATTGGGAAGAGTTTAATACGTTATTAAAGCCTTTTGTGTATCGCCGTTATATTGATTTTTCGGTTATTGAGTCACTAAGAAAAATGAAGCTTATGATTGCCCAAGAGGTGCGTCGTAAGCGCTTAACCAATAATATTAAGTTAGGTGGTGGTGGCATTCGCGAAGTGGAGTTTATTGTTCAGGCTTTGCAAATGGTGCGAGGCGGCAGAGAGGCCAACTTACAAACGCAATCTTTACTAATTGCATTAAAAGAGCTAACAGTTAGCCAAGTTATTGATGAGCTTGAAGCTAAAGATTTAAAAAGCAATTACTTATATTTACGCAAAGTAGAGCAATACCTACAAATATTTGATGATCAACAAACACAAACACTGCCCGAGGATGAGCTCAATCAACAGCGACTCAATGTGTTGCTCGCTCAGGCAGATTTTGCGGCAACGCTTGTTAAAATAGATCATGTGATGAGCCAAATACATAACGAATTTACACAGGTTATAGGCGAAGAAACTGAACCACTTGATACCTGTGAAGGGGCGTTTATTAGTGCTTGGGATCACGGCGATGTTAGCTTTTTAAATGAGCCCAGAGATGAGTGGCAAACACCATTATACGACTTTAAACAACGACTTTCTAAAGCTAAAGTAGGCAATCGTGGGCGCGATATTCTTGATAAATTAATGCCGGCATTACTTAAACAGTTAAACGACTTTAATGCCAGTGCTAGCGCCTTTGCAACGGTATGCCAAATATTAAATAAAATTATTTCGCGCACCGCTTATCTAGAGTTGCTGTATGAAAATCCAGGAACGCTAAAACAATTGGTTTTACTTTGTTGTCACAGTAAATGGATTGGCGAGCATATTTCATTATACCCCATTTTGCTCGATGAACTTATCGACCCAGCTGTGCTTTACAAGCCAACCCCATTAACTGCATATAAAGATGAAATAAGGCAGTATTTTTTACGCATTGAACATGACGATTTAGAGCAGCAAATGGAAGCGCTGCGTCAGTTTAAGCAAACCCATCAATTACGCATTGCCGCAGCTGATGCGACGGGCGTTATTGATGTAATGAAAGTAAGCGATCACTTAACAGCATTGGCTGAAGCGATAGTCGATCAGGCTGTAAATATTGCGTGGTACCACTGCGTAAAACGCTTTGGTATGCCACCTAACACCGATGATGAAAACAAGGGGTTTGCGGTTATTGCGTATGGTAAAACTGGCGGTTTTGAGGTGGGTTATGACTCTGATCTCGATTTAGTCTTTGTGCATAACCATGATGGTACAAGCTACACCAATGGTGATAAAGCGATTGACTCAAGGCAGTTTTATTTAAAACTCGCACAACGATTAATGCATTTATTTAATACCCGTACCGCCTCAGGTATTTTATATGAGTTAGATACTCGTCTGCGTCCAGAAGGTGCATCAGGGCTATTAGCTATTAACCTAGAAAGCTTTAATCATTATCAGCAAACGCAAGCATGGACATGGGAGCATCAAGCGCTGGTTAGAGCGAGGCTGATTTTAGGCCAAGCTGAATTAGTAACACGATTTGCACAAATTCGCGCCGAGATATTGTGCCAACAACGTGATGAAGATACTTTAAAAGCAGACGTGATTAAAATGCGCGAAAAAATGCGTGGCCATTTGGCTAAAGGCAATGCGCAGCAATTTGACTTAAAACAAGATGTGGGTGCCATGACCGATATTGAGTTTATAACGCAATACTTGGTATTAAAACATGCCCATGAGTTTACCCACTTATGCGATAATTCTGACAATGTGAGAATTTTAACTGATGCGGCTAAAATTGGCTTTATCAGCGATATTCAAAAACAGCAGCTTATTCAAGCGTATATAGACTATCGCTCACGCTATCATGTGTTGAGCTTAGACCAGCAAGGTCGCTGCGTTAAACGAGAAGAGTTTAGTGAAAATATCAATAATGTTAGCACGGTTTGGAAGGCAATATTTGGGCTAGATTGAGCAATTTAATGTTATGCGCTCAGCAATATTTGAGCGCATATCAACAAAATTAAACCGAATGTAGTTAATTGCTTAGCTTTAAACAGTTTGAGCGTACAAATTCAGACGGTAGCTCGGTAATCACCGCTGCACGTTGTTTAGGGCAGAAAAACGCATACACTTCATTTGAAAAGTCATCATTAATAGAGCGGCTAACGCGGTATAAAGCGGAGTTAAAACTGCTATCTATACGAAAGTGATCTTTTATTACGTAATCTTTGTCTAAGTACCACATTAAAGTAATACCTTCGTTATTAGCATATTGGGTCAGTACAGTACGCAAGGTTGAGTCACGTTGAAAGCGACGCGGGCCTACTTCTCCACTCCAATTTAAAGGCATCGGCTCTACTACAAAAGAGCGTTGGTTTAGTGCTCTGTCGAGGCTAAGATCGGGTTTTTCGAGTTCAATGACAAATTTGTCATTGTCTTTATTGACAGTAATTCTATCTCGAATTGATGCATAAAACCGCGATAACCCTTCAGCAGCAGCGTTGGTGGTTTGTTGATAATTAAGTGACGACGTACCATTTAGTAAAAAGTAAATGGCTGCACCAATTAACAATAAAGCTAAAAGTATATATCTAATCCAAAACCACATGGCTGTCACTCATCTTTGTTATTTTAATAACCCATCTTTAATAAAAAGAGGGGGCGTCTTTATCGGGTCGTGTTTTAAAACGTCTATGCAACCACATATATTGTTCAGGGGCGGCATTTATTGATTGTTCCATGCGCTGATTAACACGTGTTACATCGGCTTTATCATCGCCGCTCGGGAAGTTTTCAAGCTCAGGCACGATTTCTAAGTGGTACTTTCCGTTGTTATCCCTATAAGCAATTAAGCTCATTGTTTCGCTGTTTTTACTACCTGCAAACATTAGTGTACCAGTGGTAGTTGCTGTATCGGGTACTGCGTAAAAAGGCACAAACTCACAGCGGTTACGGCCATAATCCTGATCGGGTAAGTAATAGCAAACTTTTTTGTTCTTTAATGCTTTTAATAATCCTTTTACGTCTTTTTTTCCAACCATGTACTCGTTAGAGCGAAGGCGTCCGTTGGTGGTGAAGTATTCCATCAGCGGATTATTATGTGGGCGATAAAAACCAATGCCTTGGCACTTTAATCCCATCACTCGACTTGCCATTTCAAGGTGAAGCACATGAGGAACAAGTAATAAAACGCCTTTTCCTGATTGTTGTACGCGCTCAAAATGTTCAAGCCCTTTTAGTGATCCGAGTACCTTTTCTACCCGCCACTGTGGCCACCACCAAGCCATGCCGGTTTCGACCATAGCAATACCGGTATTTTCCATATTTTTAAGTACCAGCTGTTGTTGCTCGGCTTCGCTCATCGTGGGGAAACAGTGTTTAATATTAACTTCAGCAATATGCCTTCTGCGCTTCATATATTTATGAACCAAGCGTCCTAGCTGCTTACCCATAGCTAATTGTATTTTTTGCGGTAACCATGAAATGAGATATAAAAATAAGACACCAATCCAAGTTAGCCAATAACGAGGACCTAAAAAAGAGGCTTTAAAAGGGGATGAGTTGACCACAAAAATTTCTCTAAAAATAAAAGGCTAGGGTCTGGTGACCTTTGCGGATTAATATTTGTTCAAACTAGGGACAATTTAATCGCGGCGCGAGGTTTGTAACCTAGTGGGCTAAGTAAAAACCGAGCAACAAAGAGTTAATTGTCCCTAGGCAGAACCCTTCAGGCAGCGCCTGTTTGGCATTGATGCTACGTTATCGCCTATTTATGGGGAATAACCACACCACATAGGCTCTGCCTTGCCTAAATACCAAACAGACTGCTGCAAATTTAACCTTGAAAGGTCAACAGAC
>NZ_PNCV01000125.1:0-21423 GCF_005886925.1 Pseudoalteromonas sp. S3260 | reverse complement strand
TCTTAACCAGAGTTCAGGTTATTTAAAGGCATAAAAAAACTGAATTCGAATACCGAATTCAGTTTTTTTAATAATTACTATTGAGCTTTTAAAAGTACTAACTCGCTGCTTTATCTTTTATATCCGCAACGTTATTTGACTTTGTTTTTTTAGCCTTGGCGGGTACTTCTTTACCACCTTTAAGTACGGCCATAAAGTCGTCTTTACTTTTTGCAATCTCCAGCGCGAGCGACTCAACCTGTTGTTCACTTAGTGGTACATCTACTTTTTCAAGCATGAGTTCTAGTGACTCGGCAATATCGAGCATTTTGTCATAGGCATCAGCTTCTTTTTTAGTAGTAAACGTCATGCGCTCGACTCCGTTTCGTTCTACAACATATTTAACAACAACAGCCATGATTTCTCCTGCTTACTTACGTGGCAATATGATTATTTTAAATCATTAGATTACTGTTTTTATATACAGTACAAGCTTGCGCGTGGTTTTGCAAGCTTTAGCCTTAGTTTATCTGCAGCTTGGTTGACAATAAAGAGTAACTCTACTTTATTTATTAAGTCACTTTATAACGCGTTGCAGTAAAGGAGTCGCAAGGAGTGATTGTTACCGTTAGTACTTATAACCACAACGTTATGTAAAAGTGCTGGGTGTAAATAATCAACAAATGTTCATGTGAGAACACAAAAGGAAATAGTATGAAATTAATTAAAATCATCTCATTAGCCGCTGCTTTATGTTTATTACCTATGGGTACCACCTTTGCGCAAAGCGATATGCTATCAAAGCAGGTGCAATCAGCCGTGGTTAATATTAATACTGCTGATTTAAAACAGTTAATTAAGTTACCAGGTGTTGGCAAGAAAAAAGCACAGGCAATTATCGATTATAGAGAAACCAATGGTGATTTCGCATCACTTGAAGATCTAGCTAAAGTAAAAGGGGTGGGTAAAAAAATGCTAGCCAAACTTGATGGAAAGGTGGCGTTTTAACTTAAAAGGGCGCTATGCGCCCTGATCAAACTGTTTTAAGGCAGCACCAAGGTGCTTTTTAGCAAAATTAACATCTACGGGGGCGGTTAGTAGCGGGTAGCTTAAACCAGCCACAATCAAAAAGGGCACGAGTAGCCATCCTTCAAAAAGGGTAAATATTAAAAAAAATGGGCTTAGTAGCATAAGCTTTACAATACGCATTAACACTCTGTCACTAGGAGAGAGCATACTTAACGAGATCGCAATAACGGTTTGTCTTTGACGAACTTTTAAGTGTTTAAGTTCGTCAACGTGGCTTGAAAAAAAAGTAAACATATTAAAGTGACTTTTTAGAGATTAATCGACTGGCCACTAACGCAAAAAGTGTGGCGGTAAACAATACAAAAATAACTTCCATCCATGCTGGCATACTTAAGCCTGCAAATTGCCAATCTATGTTTCCGCAATCACCGGTTGCCTCAAAAAATTGCGGTATCCAATGATGTAATGGCATAAACTCTGGAAAATTTGGCTCAAACTCACAGCTAAATGCGAAGGGGTCAGTGGTTGTTTGCATTTCAATGTGCTCACGAGCTATTAGTAACCCCCATACACTTGAAACCCCCCACACTGTATAAGCGATAATACGGACTACGAGGTTGTTTGGTTTACTGGCGCCAATAATACCGGCAAAAAGTAAGCCTAATACCGCGGTGCGTTGGTAAATACACATAATGCACGGTGCTAATCCCATGTTGTATTGAAAAAAGAGCGCGATGACTTCAAGCAGAAAAACAATCCCACTGAATAATAACCAAGGTGTACGTTGAGTACTTAGATTAGCAAGCCAGTTCATAACAAATCCGTATTTAAATAAGGGCTTAGATTATGACGTAGGATAAACAGCGGAGCAAGTAAAAGGGAAAAAGTGAGGTGCTATGAAATTTCCTAGCTCCTCAAAGTCGGGGAAGCTCTTAATGCCCAGAATTCGCTACAGGGATGTGGTGTTGTATTATCCCCCAGTCATAAAACAAACTGGTTATTTCACTCAAGCCAAAATAAGTCGCGCTTAACCCAACAAAGGTAAGCACAAAAGTGTAAGGTAAAGCCATATACACCATTCGACCGTAAGATAGGCGTAACACGGGAGCTAGTGTTGATGTCAGTAAGAATAAGAAAGCAGCTTGACCATTAGGGGTGGCCACGCTGGGTAAGTTTGTGCCGGTGTTTATCGCCACTGCAAGTAAATCAAATTGGTCTCGAGTTATTTGACCTGCTTTTAGAGCTGCAGCAACTTCATTTATATATACAGTGCCGACAAATACATTATCACTGACCATTGAAAGCAATCCATTAGCGATAAAAAACATCACCAATTGTAAGTGCCCTTCAAATGTTAGTACCCAAGTAATCACAGGAGTAAAGAGTTGTTGATCGATGATTACTGCAACCACACTAAAAAATACACAAAGTAGTGCAGTGAAGGGGAGGGCCTCTTCAAAGGCTTTACCGAGTTGGTGCTCTTCTATTATACCGGCAGACGACGTGGCTAAAATAATCACCGATAAGCCAATTAAGCCTACGGTTGCTAAATGTAACGCTAAGCCAGTAATTAACCAGATAGCGATAAGTGCTTGAATTGTGAGGTTAACTCTATCGCGTTTGGTGCGTTTTTTATCAAGTGTTTGTGCATGGTTTTTTAAAATAGCATGAATTGTTTCTGGCAGTTTTGCACCATAGCCAAAGGTTTTTGTTTTTTCTAATAAAAAGGTCGTTAATAAGCCCGCAAAAAGCACGGGTAAAGAAACGGGCAGCATTCTTAAAAAGAACTCACCAAATAGCCAACTTGCTCGCTCTGCAATAATTAAGTTTTGTGGTTCACCAACCATAGTACACACGCCGCCAAGTGCGGTCCCAATCGAGGCATGCATGAGTAAATTACGTAAAAAAGCACGAAACTCTTCAAGCTCTTGACGGTTTACCTCTTTTACTTGGTTATCATCGTTAATATCGTGCTCACTAATAAAATCTTTTCCTGAGGCCACCTTGTGATAAATACTATAAAAGCCCATGGCCACCGCAATAACAACCGCCATTACAGTTAGGGCATCTAAAAAAGCTGATAAAAACGCAGCAGCTATTGCAAACGCAAGCGATAAAACGGTTTTACTTCTTACTGAAACCACTAACTTGGTAAAAATATACAGCAGCAGATCTTTCATGAAATAAATACCGGCAACCATAAAAATAAGTAATAAAAGCACATCTAGGTTTTGTGCTATTTCATGTTCAACTTGCGTGGTTGATGTCATACCAATTAATAGTGCCTCAATGGCAAGTAGACCACCAGGTTGCAGTGGGTAACACTTGAGCGCCATGGCCAGTGTAAAAATAAACTCAATAACCAGTACCCAGCCAGACAAATAAGGGTTTAATTGAAACAGCAGCGGGTTAATTATTAAAAATGCAATAATGGTGTATTTATACCATTGAGGTGCTTTACCTAAAAAATTTATAAATATTGCAGATGGGACACTCTGTTGCATGATTTTTCCCTAGGGAGGCGTTTAATAGTCTGGTTAATGTCATTAACTTAGTCCAGCCTATAGAGGGTGTAAACAACTAAATAATAATAGTCAAAGTGTCTGGTATGAATAATAGGTTGGCATTCATAGTGTGTTTAAAACCTATCGGTAAAACTAGCGAATCATACAAGTAAAGTTGCCTTTTTAATCACATGCCTAGGTAATTTAACTTACTTTACTTGTTAGTTGTGGCTTGTCTGGTACAATCAGTCAGTTAATCGTATGTAGCGATGTGATGTGAATTAATTCGAGTAGGAATTGAATGAGAATTTTTAAAGCGAAAAGCCCAGCAGGATTTGCTGAGGAGTACATAGTAGAGTCAATCTGGAATGGTGATTTTCCTCCAGGTTCAATTCTGCCAGCTGAGCGTGAACTCTCAGAGTTAATTGGTGTTACTAGAACCACATTACGAGAAGTATTACAGCGATTAGCCAGAGACGGTTGGTTAACAATCCAACATGGTAAACCCACTCGCGTTAATAATTTTTGGGAAACGTCAGGATTAAACATTCTTGAAACACTGGCACGTTTAGATGAAGATAAAATGCCAGAGCTAACCGATCAGTTACTCTCAGCACGTACTAATATCAGCGCAATTTATACCCGTGCAGCTATAAAACTTGCACCAGAGCGTGTTATCGAAATTTTATCACAAAGCGATGAATTAGAAGACAGCGCGCAAGCGTTTGCAGATTATGATTATAAAGTTCATCATGAATTAGCTGTTGCCGGTAACAATCGCATTTATGTGCTCATCCTTAATGGCTTTAAAGGTTTTTATTCTAAGATTGGCTGTCATTACTTTTCAGATCCTCGCACTCGCGAGCTTGCACGCCAGTTTTATAAAGACTTAACTAAGCTTGCTGAGAATAAAGAGCACGATGGTGCAATATTCATGATGCGTAAATATGGTCATCAAACCGGTGAAATATGGCAACATATTCGCGGTGATATGCCTAGCGATATTATGGATTAGTAAAAAGAACCTGCTTAAAGCAGGTTTTTTTATGATCAAAAATCAGTCCATTTATCAAGCGTTCGCTATTTTAGAACGGTGCTATCTATAAATACGATTGTTAATTTATTTTTTATAGCCATAGAATAATGTTTAATTAAATATGGTTGCTATTGTAATTTTAAAATTAGTGCCCATATTAGTAATCAGTATTGCGTAAGCAATTGACAATAAACTCAAAATATTTGGAGAATAAAATGGGTGTATTAGTAGGCCGTCAGGCACCAGACTTTACCGCTGCAGCTGTTCTAGGTAACGGTGAGATTGTAGATAGCTATAACCTTCACGAAAAAATCAAAGGTAAAAAAGCAGTAATCTTTTTCTACCCTCTAGATTTCACATTTGTATGTCCTTCTGAGCTTATTGCTTTTGATAAGCGTTATGCAGAATTCCAAAAACGTGGCGTAGAAGTAATTGGTGTTTCAATCGATTCACAGTTCTCACACAACGCATGGCGTAACACGGCTGTAGCAGACGGCGGTATTGGTAAAGTTCAATACGCACTAGTTGCAGACGTTAAACACGAAATCTGTAAAGCATACGACGTTGAGCACCCAGAAGCGGGCGTTGCATTTCGTGGTTCTTTCCTAATCGATGAAGAAGGTAACGTACGTCACCAAGTAGTGAACGACTTACCACTGGGTCGTAACATCGACGAAATGATCCGTATGGTTGATGCACTAGCATTCCACAGCGAGCACGGTGAAGTATGTCCTGCTGGTTGGACTGAAGGTAAAAAAGGAATGGACGCAAGCCCTGAAGGCGTTGCTAAATTCTTATCTGAAAACGAAGGCGAGCTATAATTTAGCCCTTTAGTTTAAGATAAAAAAACCGCCAAAATGGCGGTTTTTTATTATTTTAAATTAAAACGAAAAGCTCACTTTAGTATAAATGTAACGACCTCGAGGGTTGTGTACACCCGATGCGTAACCATACAGATCTGAATCACCGTCACCAATTGCAAACGGTGGCTCTTCATCAAATAAGTTGTTCACACCTAGCGATACTTTTGCTGACTCAGTAATACGGTATGATGTTTGTAAATCTACCAGTACTTGTGAATCAACAGTACGCGATGTATTACTATCGAAGTCTAAATTACCATCGAAATCGATATCTGGCGTATCTTCAAACTCACCTACATAACTAATGTTCATGTTTGTGTTGAACTGACCAATTTCCCAGTTAGTTGAGAAAATCCAGCGATGCTCTGGGTAACCATATTCACCAGTGTAATCGCGGCCATCTTTTTCAAATTTATCTTGGTAAGCCCATTCTAAATTGAATTTTAGTAAGCCTAAATCATCCAGTGAGTGGTTGTAATTTGCTGAAATATCAACGCCCGAAACTTCTTGTGATGATACATTTTCAAAAGTACTGAAAATCTTTTGAATAGTCCCTAAACTGTCTGTACCTGAAGGAGGTAAACGAACACATACGGTACTGTTTTGGTTATTACACTCTGAGTTGTAAATTGGACCAAACTCTTGCTCATCAATTTTATTGTCTTGGGTGATACTCCATACATCTACACTCAAACCAAAGTCAGTTGTAGGTGCCCAAATAAAGCCGACGTTCCAAGATTCAGACTCTTCAGCTTCTAAGTCAGGGTTACCGGCAAATTCAATGTTGTAATCTAGCGGATCACAATCTTTACCTGTTGCATCACAGC
This sequence comes from Pseudoalteromonas sp. S3260, assembly GCF_005886925.1. NCBI lineage: Bacteria > Pseudomonadati > Pseudomonadota > Gammaproteobacteria > Alteromonadales > Pseudoalteromonadaceae > Pseudoalteromonas > Pseudoalteromonas sp. S3260. Next base: position 15,185 of record NZ_PNCV01000125.1, on the reverse strand, counting down.
GATAGTTATCAATAAAGAACTGACTTTCCTGAGATGGCCCTAAACCTACTTGTGCAAGTGACGGTGCTCTGAAGCCTTGCGCCCATGAACCACGTACTGTGATTTCATCAGTAGGTGCCCAGCGTAAAGCAACTTTAGGGTTTGTCGTAGTGCCAAAGTCACTGTAATCATCGTAACGGCCAGCAAGTTGTAGCTCTAAGTTTTCCGCAAGTGGAATTGAAAACTCTACATAGGCCGCGTACTGGTCGCGCTCTGCGGCAGCTGAAACAGACTCGGTACCAAAGATTAATCCACGTTGGAATTGATCATCTGGTGTATCCGTTACGTCTTCTTCGCGGTATTCAATACCGGCCGCCATCATGACAACATCATCACCAAAGCTAAATGCTTCACCTGAAATGTTAGCATCGAACGACGTCATATGAGACTCGCCTTGACGAACCAAGCTCGTAGTAATTCTATCAATTACGGCCGGATCGTTGTAAGTGCCGCCAAATGGGTTGTAGTTACCGGCATCAATTTCTTGTTGTAAGAAGTCGGTGCGTACCCAACCTTGTGAGCGATCCCCAGTTTGTAATGACTTACTACGTCCTTTTTGTACCGCTGTTTCCCAGCTCCAATCGTTTATTTCACCTTTTAAACCAGCAACAAAACGTAATGTGTCTGATTCGATATCCCATTGGCGCGCACCCGCATCTACGGTTCTGTAACGACCTATTTCAATATCTTGGCCGAATGGGTTATTAGGGTGACTACCTGGTACTGTTAAGCCCGCATCTTCATCAAGTGGCGTTGGGGCACCTGCTGCAATTGAGCTGTTATGCTGAACGGCCATTTCTAAGAAGCCCGTTATGCCATTATCAAAGCGGTATTCAAATTGTGAAATAGCACCTACACGTTCTGATGCCGGTGCAATATAGCCAAATGGACCATAGTCAAATAAACAACTGCCACTTGATGTTGCATTTTCTGCAGGACACGCAGGGTCAATTGTTTTAACGCCATCAACATAGAAGTAGCCAGGGAAGCCACGTGATGAACGGAAATCTTCACCGCCATATGGAGATTGATTAGCAGTACCTAAACGCCCCATTTCATCTGATGATAAAGAGGTGTTTTTAAAGTAATCAATAATAACGGATGCGCTACTTTTTGCACTAGTAGTACCCCAAACAATACTGGCTGTAGTTTCTTCATAGTTAGGGCCATCTGTGCCGCCGTAACCTAAGTTTACTTCAATACCGTCAATATCTTTTTTCAAGATAACGTTTACAACACCCGCTACAGCATCAGAGCCATAGATTGCTGAGGCGCCATCTTTTAAAATATCAATACGTTCGATTGCTGAAACAGGAATACTGTTGATATCAACGAATGAGTTGGTGATCCCTTCAGCAAATGCGCTGATTGCAACACGACGACCATTAATAAGTACCAAGGTAGCATCGGCGCCTAAGCCACGAAGGCTGACGGCAGCTGAGCCATTAGCGGTCGAGTCTTGGTTATTACCACGGGTTGAAAAAGTACCATTACCTGCAACAGGCATTCTTTCAAGCAGCTGTTGTAGGTTGTCATAACCCATGTTTTCGATGTCTTCTTTATTAATGGATTGTACTGGAGACGGGCCTTCTATATCGGAACGTTTGATACGAGAGCCTGTTACTTGAATACGTTCTACTTTTTCTGCAGTTTGCTGTGCAGCATAAGTCGTTGTACTAAAACCTGCTGACAATGCGATAGTAGCACCGATGATTAAGCTCGGTGTAAATGCAATTGAGCGATACCAACCCATCATAGAAAATGTTTGCTCAGAGAGCGTTCTGCTGGATTTTATCAAGGCGCCATGATGATGTAATAGTGGTTTCTATTACGAAGAGTGGTAACGCAGAGAAAGATCTGCAGATGCTCTCCCATAGGGCGAGTTTTAAAAGTGCTTAAACTGCGTTTTTTGAATTTTAAAGAGAGCCACACTTAATTCATTCAAATGCCTTGCCTAAGTACTTTTAAATTCTCGCTGAGCGTCCATTTTCTATAAAGGGTTGGTATGTATCCTTAAGTCCTTGTTGATATGTTAATAATTTACTTGTTTTACAAGTCCAATTGTTAATAACATGTAGCTTAACTGTTATCAATTGGCCACAAAGATGATTTTGTTATCTGCACTAATATGTGCTGATTTTCTCAATAAAGGTAAACGATAGGATGCTCGCTATTTGGCGCTGTAACGTGATTTAGTTATTATTGATCAACAAAACGCCGAGCGACTTTAATTTGTAATAATTTGTATTTTCCTAAAATTTAGCAAAAAAAAACCTAACATGATGTTAGGCTTTTTCATTTAAACTTTATGTTTCATTAAACGTTCTTTTTCACGGGACCAATCTTTATTTTTACCGTCTTCACGTTTGTCATGCATTTTCTTACCTTTCGCTAAATGGAATTCAAGCTTTACCCAGCATTTTTTCCAATACATAGCTGTGGCAATTAATGAATAACCATCACGCTCGGTTGCACCAACCAAACGGTCAAGTTCACGTCTGCTTAGTAATAATTTACGATAACGCAGCGGGTCGCAAATAACATGGGTTGATGCACTATTTAAAGGCTGGATTGTGCTGCCTAATAAAAACGCTTCACCGTTTTTAAGATGAATATAAGTTTCAGAGATATTTACTTTACCTGCTCGGATACTTTTTACTTCCCAGCCTTGGAGTTCAATACCTGCTTCAAACTTGTCGTGTAAAAAATACTCGTGTCGCGCTTTTTTATTTAGCGCGATGGTATTACTTGTCGATTTTGATGAATTTTTCTTAGCCATAGTGCCCTATAATATACGTTATACGAGATGTTTTACATCGATTTTTTTAAATTATACATGCAAAAGCGAAGGATTCATTTAAGCGCGATGAAAGTTTGGGGAAACGCACAAAGCTTGCTAAAATTCCTGCACACAGTTGGGAGTGAGTATGCCACAAATAGAGAAAAGTGCGCTGGTTATGTACAGCACTAAAGAGATGTTTGATCTAGTCAATGATGTAGAAGCTTATTCGCAGTTTTTACCTAATTGTTCAGACTCAAAAATTATTAAGCAGCATGATAATAACATGACCGCCAGTTTAGAAATATCTAAAGCCGGTATAAAAAAATGGTTTACCACTGAAAATACGCTAATTGATGAGCAAACAGTGATGCTTCGCTTGGTCGATGGGCCTTTTAAAACCTTACAAGGTCGCTGGCATTTTCAGCAATTAGATGCGCATGCGTGCAAAGTGCATTTACAGCTAGACTTTGAATTTTCTAGTAAGTTAATAGAACTTGCGTTTGGTAAAATTTTTAATGATGTAGCTAAAAATATGGTGAGTGCCTTTACTCAACGTGCAAAAGCGGTATATGGAGAGCGTGCATGATCAATATTGAAATTGTGTTTGCGTTGCCAACGAAAGCAACCACGTTAAATATAGAAGTATTCCAAGGTACCACCGCAGAGCAAGCAGTGATCCAATCAGGTATTATTAAGAAGTGCCCTGAAATTGATGCAACCGCTTTAACTTTAGGTGTATGGAACAGAACGGTAAAGCTTAATCATGAGCTTAAAGACGGCGATAGAGTTGAAATTTACCGCCCATTAATTGCCGACCCTAAAGATGCCCGCAGAAAGCGCGCCGAAAAAGCCAAAGAAGAGGGCCGCGCAAATAAAGTAACTGGTGGCCGACCGTTAGATCGTTAGATACAAAAAAGGTGAGCCATGCTCACCTTTTTAAATTAAACCCAAATGGCTTATTGCTCTAAAGGGGTTGTAAAGTTTTCTGGTTGCTCATAGTCACCAGAGACCGTTACCAACTTTTCATTTTCAAAGTTTAATACTAATGATTTATATTGTTCATTCGCGCGCCCTTTATTAAAGCTATAAACGTAACGCCAGGTATTTTTATCGAAGGCGTCTTCGGCAATCGGTCTGCCTAGTACATAAATTACTTGCTCGCGAGTCATATTAACGCGAAGCTTATCAACGTCTGATTGTTCTAAAAAGTTACCTTGAGGGATGTTGATTCTGTACACCCAGCTAGAACAACCTGCGGCTGAACTAAGCGTTAAAGCGACAATAAGCCAAAGAGAAAAAGTTTTTAACGACTGCATTGTTAGTTGTGATCCTTATTTTTTATAATCTGCATGATACCTATTAGTCACTCAAGGTAAAACCCTTTTGAGTAATTGTTTTTGTTTAGCGCGTTAAGGCGAGGTTTTGACCATTAATAATCAAAAAAGTTTAAACGATGAGTTGTGCAATAGTAAAAGTAAACCGGCTGTTTGGTCACTGTATATTGTGCAAACACGGTTTGGTCATTGGTATACCGGCATTACAGTTGATGTAGCGCGTCGTTTAGCAACGCACCAAGCGGGTAAAGGGGCAAAAAACCTCAAAGGGAAAGGACCGCTGGTGCTCATTCATCAGCAACAAGTTGGGACTAAAAGCGACGCAAGTAAATTAGAATATGCGATTAAAAAACTTCCACGGGCAAAAAAAGAGGCTTACGTTGCTGCTTTTAAGGGGGGACTGAATACCTCAGGGTTTGTCAAAAGCTGATTAATAAATGCCTCAATTAGCAATACTGCTTCTTGATAAAGAGCAGTGTTAATATTTTCGAGCGTATCTTTTGCTGTTTTGGTCGCAACAATATTTACGCCTTGCGCCTTAGAAAACAGCCCTGATGGATAAGTAAAAGGTTGTTCAATAACCGTTAGTTGATGCTCTTTAAAGCGTGCTTTTAAATATTCTCTGGTGAGTAAAGCCGAGTGACTATTCGTTTTTCTGCCTGCTAATTTAGAGCTGGTTAGCGTTGTTAAATCAGTGAATAACTGCGGCTCAATCGGCTTTGAGAGTCCACTCCAACTTATAAAAAATACAATGCAGGTTAAACTAAATAATTTAATAATGATTCGCCTTAACGATAAGTGATTTTAATGCGATGAGTTTATTATCATAGCGTTATTATTTAACTCAAAGTAACTTCGCGCCAGTCCAAAGTGGCTTTCATGTAAGGTTGGTGACATAGCGTTAGCTTTTTTATAGTGGCTAATTGCGCCTTTAAAATTACCATTTACATACTCACTGTTACCAAGCGAGATATGATAGTAAGGATTTTCTTGGCGTTTTTTGTCAAGCTCAGCCAATAGCTTTTCGCCTTCGGCCACTCTATCTGTGAGTGTGTATAATAATGCTAAGTTACCTTGTGCAGTATTATTATCAGTATTTAAGGCAATATCATAGCGATACATTTGCTCCGCTTGCTTTAAATCATCTAATTGTTTAAAGAGTCCCCCTAAATTGCCCCAGCTAGCACTAAATGAAGCGTCCGTATTGATTGCTGCTTTGAAATAGCTAAACGCTAAATCATAGTGTTTATTTACCAGTGCCTCACCCCCTTTATTATTATAAAACATGGCGGTCACTCTTTTTTTGAAAGCAATGAGGTTGCAAAACGGGCTTGTCGGCTATTGGGATCAAAATCAATGATTAAACGCTTATTACGCTGATAAACAAGTGAGCTGTCTTTGAGTTTCGTTTTATTGTCTATGGCAAGGTTGATGTGCCCCGTGAGTAAATTAAATCCCTGATTTAGTGACCAATACTCCGGAATGTGTACTTTTTGAAAGCGAGCTTTAAGCCCTAAATGCTCAGCTAAACTATATGCTAAAATTGATAGTGACAAGCAATTGGCGTTTAAGTTTTGATAGCTCTGAGATGCGGTTTGTGTCGTGGTGGATTGATAAGATAAAGCGCTATCGCCATTTGTGAGTAAAAAGCTAAGTAGGCAATACGCTATTTCATCAACTGATTTACTCGATTGCACGTAAGCATTTAATTGCTGTTTGAGGCCGTCGTCGAGTTGAAATATTTGTTGCTCAGACTCTACCAGCTGCTGTTGTAATTGCATGGGAGGAGTAATAGTGGGGATTGGCACGCTTATATTGGCGTTATCTGTGGTGCTACAAGCACACAGAGCCAGCAGACGCACAATCAGTAAATAATGTTTACCTTGGAGAGCATTCATACACACCTCTGTACAAAAAACACACTTAAGTATAGTGGTTATTTTGTACAGAGGTTATTTTTTAATGTAACACTCTATTTAACGTTGCTGATTAAACGTAGCAACGAGTGCATCAAGTGTTTGTGCGCTGGTGGCTAAATCACGAATTGCTTGTTCTGTATTGATTTGTTCACTCATTGATTTATCACTGATCTCACTTATTTGCTCAATACTACGACCTACATCATTCACCACGCTACTTTGCTGTTCGGTCGCAGTGGCAATTAAGGTCGCCATATCGTTAATTTCATTGGCTGTTTCAGTAATGGTATTAAGTAACTCAACCGAGTTTTGCATTGCGCTTACGCTTTGTTGTACTTTATCTTTTGATTGACCGATATCGCTGACAACGTCATCTGAAATATGAGTGAGCTCTTCAATCATTGATTGAATTTCAGTGGTCGATTGTGAGGTACGATTCGCCAGCGCTCTTACTTCATCAGCAACTACAGCAAAGCCTCGTCCATGTTCACCAGCACGAGCAGATTCAATGGCTGCATTGAGAGCCAGTAAGTTGGTTTGTTCAGATATACCTCTAATTGAATCCACAATACTAGCGATATCAATAGTCTTTTTAGAAAGTAAAGCAACTTGCTCGGTTATGCCGTCAATGTCGCTGGCAAGGGCTGAGATTGTCGTTTGGCTTTGTAACACTTGTTGATGGCTTTGCTTGGTGTTATCGCGGCTATCGTTGGTTAACTTAGCTGCATTGGCAGCACTTTGCGCTATTTCTTGCACTGTAGCGCCCATTTCATTAATGGCTGCTGCAACTGAAATAGTTTGCTCTTTTTGCTTATCAAGCGCTAAAGAGTTTTGCTTGGCTTGCGAAAATACATGATCTGAGCTGTGGCGAATACCGTGGCTCTCATTAGCTACTTGCACAATAGCGGTTTCTATTTTTTCAATAAATTGATTAAAGCCGGTGGTTAAATTATTTAGCTCAGGTTGGGGAGATGTTGGTAAGCGATAGGCTAAATTTGCATCGCCACGCCCTAAACGCGAAAATAACTCAGCCATTGTTGATAACGGTGAAGCTAAAGAGCGAGCTAATAAGTAACTGATCACGCTTGCGATTAGCGCAGTGATGATAGTGAAAGTGAATATTTGCCACTCTAGGGTATTTATACTAGAAAAGACTTCGCTTTTTGGGACTTGAGCTAATACAAATAAGTCAGTGTTTTTAATCGGTGTGGCTGCAATGAGTGTGGCTTGCCCGTTGATATTTACTTCCTCTAAAGCGAAGCCGTTTTTATTAAGTAATTTGTTATGAATATTAGCGCTGTAAATACTATCTATATTAACCTTAGCGACTTTGTCTGCATCTTTATGTAACTGAATTAATCCGTTTTTATCGGCAATAAACACAAACCCTGATTGCTCAATTTTAAATTGTTGTAGCAGCTTTTGCATATCTGTAATGCTTTTTGCTAAGCCTGCCAAGCCTAAACCATTAGGTTGTTGGTGGTTAACAAACATTTTTACATCGTTTTCAGACTCTTGATAAATACTAATTGAGTAAGGTTGCTTTGATTGTGTAAAAGCAAAAAACCAGCCATCTGCGGCATCATTTTTTAAAACACGTAAAAAGCCATCTTGATTCCAATATTGTGCCGTGTTTTTATTCGCCCACGAAGCCGTGGCAAGATCGTATTGGTCAACCAAACGATTGAGCTCTTTAAGTAATAGCGTGTCGTTGTTGTTGCCAGCATTTGCCCAATCTAAAATAAAGGTATTTGCCGAAAGCTGCTGTGCTGCACCAAGAAGTTCATTGATCTCGCCACCAATATGATTACTGATTGTTTGCAATTTACTTGGCAGTTCAGATTCGATCATGCGTTGCTCAATAATATTCTTTGAGTTATGCAAAGACGTCAAACCAATTAATACAGCAACACAAATAGCAATAATGCTTCCAAGGGCTGTTATTTTTTGAGTAATAGAGAGATTTTTTATCGTCATGATAGTGCTTATATTTACAACTGAGGCAATGAGGAGAATTATTTTAGCACATTATTTATTTTCAGCTATTGATGATTAATTTGCACTTAAAAAAGCCCACAGCAAAATGCAAGTGGGCTTGGTTTCTAACAAGTGAAAGTTCTAGGACCCTTGGGTTAAACTATTTTTTTCATTGCAGACATGTAGCCGCGTAATTTTGCGCCTACTTTCTCAACAGGGTGATCACGTAGAGCCGTATTTATTTGAATCAAGGTTTGGTTATCAACTTGATTACTTTGCTCATTTAAGCCTTTACCAATAACATCAGTATCAATACCTTGCATAAATTCTTGTAGAAGCGGCAAACAGGCATGGTTATATAAATAGCAGCCGTACTCAGCGGTATCTGAAATAGTGCGGTTCATTTCAAATAACTTTTTGCGTGCAATAGTATTGGCTATCAGCGGCGTTTCATGCAGTGACTCATAATAGGCAGATTCTGCAATAATACCTGCCGCTGTCATGGTTTCAAATGCCAGTTCTACACCCGCTTTTACCATTGCCACCATTAAAATACCGTGGTCAAAAAATTCTTGCTCAGCAATTTCTACATCGCCTGCAGGGGTTTTTTCAAAATGAGTTTCTGCAGTTTCAGCACGCCATTTTAGTAAGTTAGCGTCATCATTTGCCCAGTCTTCCATCATTACACGTGAAAATGTGCCATCGATAATGTCATCTTGGTGTTTGTTATAAAGAGGACGCATAATCACTTTAAGCTCTTCACTTAGCTCAAACGCTTTAACCTTTGCAGGGTTTGATAAGCGGTCAAGCATGTTTGTCACACCGCCATATTTAAGTGCTTCTGTGATCACTTCCCAGCCATATTGAATAAGTTTTGAGGCGTAACCGGCATCAATTCCTTTTTCAATCATTTTGTCAAAACATAAAATAGAGCCAGTTTGTAGCATGCCACATAAAATGGTTTGCTCGCCCATCAGATCAGATTTCACTTCAGCGATAAATGATGATTTAAGTACCCCCGCGCGATGACCACCCGTACCTGCTGCATAGGCTTTTGCTTGTGCCAAGCCATGGCCCTGAGGATCATTCTCTGGGTGAACCGCAATTAATGTAGGTACACCAAAGCCGCGTTTATACTCTTCACGTACTTCTGACCCCGGGCATTTTGGTGCAACCATAATAACGGTAATGTCTTCACGAACTTGCATGCCTTCTTCAACAATATTAAAGCCATGTGAATAGGCAAGGGTTGAGCCGTGTTTCATTAATGGCATGATGGCATTAACAACTGCAGTATGTTGTTTATCAGGTGTTAAGTTAAGTACTACATCGGCTGTTGGGATTAACTCTTCATATGTACCCACTTTAAAACCATTGTCAGATGCATTTAAGAATGACTGACGACGCTCAGCAATGGCTGAATCACGTAGTGTATAGGCTACATCTAAACCAGAATCACGTAAGTTTAAGCCTTGATTTAGGCCCTGAGCGCCACAGCCTACAATTACCAATTTTTTACCTTTAAGTGCAGCAACACCGTCGTTAAATTCGTCTGCGCCCATAAATTCACATTGTGCCAATTGCGCTAATTGTTCGCGTAAAGGTAAGCTATTAAAATAATTTGCCATGATAAGTTTCCTATTAATTCAGTTTGTTAGATGCATTGCTTTTGCTTTGCTTGGAATAACAATATGGAAAATCTTTTCTTGCGTAAAATGATATATTTGAATTAAAGTGTTTCATAATATGAAATACTGGTGTTGTTATGGATCATAAGCATTTAAATTACTTTTTGGCGTTGGCAAAAACGCTTCATTTCTCTCGTGCCAGTGAGTTATGCCACATAAGTGCGCCCACTTTAAGTCGTAATATTAAGCAGTTAGAAGATGAAGTAGGGGTGATGTTATTCCAGCGTGATAATCGCAGTGTAAAGCTTACCCGCGAAGGCGTTGCATTTAAGGAGTATGCCAGTGCAACACTTAGTCATTGGCAGCGGTTTAAAGCTAATTTAAACGAACCGCAACAACATATTTATGGCAATGTGAGCCTTTATTGCTCCGTTACCGCGTCTTACAGTTTTTTGCATCATATTTTAGAGCAACTGAGAGCTCAGCATCAGCATATTGAAATTACCTTAAATACGGGCGATCCCGCCTTGGCTATTAACCGAGTGTTAGATGGACATGAATCTATGGCCATTGCAGCCAGACCCAGTAAATTACCTGCACAAATTGCATTTGTAGATATTGGCTACTCGCCATTGGTATTAATTGCACCCACTATTCAATGTCCGATCACAGAAAAATTAGCCACTAGTAGCGAAACTATTGATTGGTCTGAGCTTGAATTTATTGTTGCTGAACAAGGATTTTCAAGACAAAGGTTGGAGCAGTGGTGGCGAAAAAATAATGTACAAGGAAAAATTTACGCGCAAGTGGCAGGGCATGAAGCTATGGTATCTATGGTGAGTTTAGGGTTAGGCGTGGCCATGATCCCAAAAATTGTACTCGATAATAGTCCGCTTAACGATAAGGTTCAGGTTTTAGAGTATAAAGGCGAGCCACCACAAGGGTTTAAAATTGGTTTGGCTGTATTACATAAAGAACTAAACGACCCCGCTATTAGTGCGCTTTGGAATATTGCACAAAATATGGGGGAAAACATAATATAGGCTTGTTGGATGATAAAAAACTGTTAATATAAACCGCTAATATTTATGTGTTTATTAACATCTTTGTTGTGATCTCTAAGAGTTTTAATTATGGATAATACGGTTTCACTTGCCCATTCTGCCCAGTGTTTAAAAAAGCCATTCCGTTGATGGTTAAATACAAAATGCCTGTAACGCCAATAAATTATACTATTTGGTACTGTTATGTACAGGGCGACAACCCACAACTAAACACAGAGCTTGATAAAGTCATCTTTATTGCACAATACGTGTTCAGCTCAAACCGCCCAAGAAATTTTTAATAAGCATATTAATGACGAGAGCTTGCATTTTTTCAACAAATGTCTGAAAGGTTTCATGGCACCGTAGAGCAAATGCAGTTTGATCTTAGTGACTCCATTCAATATTCGAAAAGCTTTACTACCTCGTTAGTTGATTCACAAAATGAATTAAAAACGCTCTCTAGTATTAACTCATTTAATGAGATCCTTTCTTGCGTTGAGCGCCTAACTGACGAATCAATTGCGATGCAAGATTACGCCCGTGGATTCCAAACCAAATTAGCGCAAGCGTACAACGAAATTAAAGATTTAAAAGAAGCGCTTAGCGTGACCCAAGAAGCGGTTGATAAAGATTCCTTAACCGGATTATTTAATCGCGGTAAGTTTGACACAGACATTGTTGAGTTTTGTTTGAACGCCTCTTCACAAAATGAACACGGTAAATTAGCGGTGTTGATTATGTTCGATATTGATCATTTTAAACGTTTTAATGACGATTTTGGCCATCAAAAAGGCGATGAGGTACTCAAGCTAGTCGCTCAAAAAGTGCAAAATAGTGTACAAGAGCAATACAGAGCTTATCGTTTTGGTGGTGAAGAATTTTGTATTACGGGTTACTTTGAAAGCATTAATGATGCGATGGCATTTTGTAATCAGCTTCGTTTGAGCATTGCCAAATTGACGATTCGCAAAAAAGAAGACAGTAATAATAAACGTAATATTTCAGCCAGTTTCGGCATTGCTTTAATAGAACCTTTTAGTAAGAGCTGTTTATTAGTTGAAAAGGCAGATAGAGCACTTTATTTAGCTAAAACCCATGGTCGTAATCGGGTCGAAATAGCGGCCGATATGTAAACGTGTTCTGTTTGTATCAAATTTGTTAATGATTGTAACCCTCTAGAGCTTGTGTTCATACTACTTGCTACTATAGGGTCAAAGCCACTTTATAAACTAGCGATTAACTTCATGCGGTTCCATCTGAGAATAAACACATGCCTGTTATTAGCGCTATTAAGCACTAATGCGATTGCTCAGAAGCAGCAACATATATCCACTGATGAGCTTAATCTTAGTGTGAGTGTTGGTGCTGGGGTGATCACAAATCCTCTGTATGGTGCAGATAACATCCCCTTAGTTGTTATTCCGCAAGTGGCTTATTATGGTCAAAATTGGTTTTTTGATAATGGTCGTCTTGGTTATTCTTTTTTACAAAGCAAACAACATAACGTTAGTTTTGTGTCAGAAATTAACCCTGAGTCACGCTTTTTTATTGATTGGCATCCACAAAATATTTTCGCCTTTAAAACAACGTCTGAAAACGAGATATTAGAGTCGCTACACACTGACTCACCTCGTCAAGTAAATATAAATAATATACAAAAAAGACGAGTCGCACTTGATGCCGGTATCAGCTATTTTTTTGTAAAGCAGCAGCAAGTATTTTCTGCGCAATTATTGCATGATGTAAACAGCGTTTATAATGGCTACAGGGGATCGTTGCAATGGCAATATCATCATGAGTTTAAGCAATTAACGTTAAAGTCGACGTTAGGCGTTAATTACAAATCAGCCCAACTAAATAACTATTTTTATGGTTTAAATAGCGCTGAATCTATTTACGGTGAAATAGAAGTTGGTAGTAGTTGGCAACCTTATGCTAAAATCGACGCCCGTTGGCCTGTAGATGGAGTCAACGCGCTTCGTTTTCATTTAGCCTATTATGATTATTCAGCAATGGATAGCAGCCCGCTTTTTGAACATGACTATTCAATGACCGCCTTTATAGGATTCGAACATACATTTTAATATGAAGTGTTTTATGTTGGTTGTGCTTGCAGCTTCATTTTTTAGCAACGCTAGCGTTGCAAAAGTCTCTTCACTTAACGTATCACCCAAAGTCTGTGTGGTTTCCGAACAACAAGAACTTTGTGATCTTGAGTTAAAATTTAAGTGGCAACTGTCAGCCGCTAGCGATGTATGTTTATACCAACAAGATACACAATTACAATGCTGGCAAGGTGTCAAAAAAGGCCAACTTAGTTATAAAGCGCGTGTTCAGGTGGAGACCATATACTCCCTGATTAATCCCCATACAGGTGTATCGTTAGCGAGTGTGCAAATAGAAGTGCAAACCGCATACGCTAAGAAAAAACATCGACTACGCTCACCTTGGAGCTTTTTTTAATTTAGGATCAGTAAATGCCAAAGATATTACTTGTTGAAGATGATTTAGGGTTGCAACAATTAACCAAAGACTATCTTGAGCATAATGGCTTAGAAGTTGACGTTTTAGAACGCGGTGACGAAGTGTTTCCTTATCTGAGTGAAAACCACGTCGACTTGATCATTTTAGATGTAATGTTGCCAGGAAAAGATGGCTTTAGCGTATGTCGACAAGTACGTGACAAATACACTCTCCCTATCTTAATGCTAACAGCAAAGGGTGAAGACTTCGATCAAGTCATAGGCTTAGAACTCGGGGCTGACGACTACGTTATAAAACCGGCAGAGCCGCGTGTACTTCTTGCTCGAATTAGTGCATTGCTTCGCCGTGGACAGCCAAGTGTTAAAGCGATTGAAGAACTTCAATTTGGTGATTTATCAATAGATAAAACCAGCCGCATTGTAAAGCTAAGCGGTGTTGAAATTGTCCTGACTTCTCATGAATTTGAATTGCTCTGGTTATTGGCTTCAAATGCTGGTGAAGTGCTCAGTCGAGAGCATGTCCATCAACATATGATAGGGCGTGAGTACGACGGGTTAGACCGCACGGTGGATGTTCGTGTATCACGCATTCGTAAAAAGCTCGGTGATAACAGTGATAAACCCTATCGAATTAAAACGGTATGGGGGCAAGGCTATCTATTTGTATCAGATGCGTGGGATATGTAATAAATGCAAGGTGTTAGGCTAGGTTAATGGGAAAGCTATTTATAAGCCTTTACGTGTATATTATTGCCTCTTTGTTTATTGTTAGTGGCGTTATAGAGCAGTTTTGGCCCTATGATGAATCTCAGCAAAGTGTATTGTTAGATGACGAATTTGGGCAGTCTTTATGGCTGCTTTCACAAACCCCAGATGGGCTTGAGCAGCTTAAACATAATTTTGATAGCCAAGTCATTGCCCAGCAAGATCTAGTGCTCCCACCTGAACAGCAAGCACAACTATTTCAAAACCATTACCTTTATTTATATGATAAACAGCAGCGTATCGTTTGGTATGTAACGCTAAATAATTCACAATTGCTACAAGTAGGCCCTGTGGGTGTTAAACACAGCAGCTCAGGGACTGTGTTACCGTATTTACTGGTGTTGTTTATTATAAGTTTACCAATAGGTTTGTGGAGCTTTTTGTTGTGGCGAGACTTTGCAAAGCTGAGTCATGCATGCGAGGCAGTGGGTGGCTCGCAAGATTTTCAATTAAGCGATGGCTCAAAGTCATTCTTCTTACCCATCACCGATACATTGCAAGTAATGCAGCAACGTATTGAGTTTTTACTGAGTGCTCAGCAAGAGCTCACCTCTTCTGTATCTCATGAATTTAGAACGCCATTAGCGCGGTTGAAGTTTGCTATTGCAATACTCGAGGATAAAACTCACGATACCAAAGCACAGCAGTATTTATCTGACATGCAAATGGATATTCATGAACTGGAGTCCTTGGTATCTGAAATGTTGGAATACGCCCGTTTAGATACACAGCAACCCAGTCTACAATTAGCCCCTTGCGATATCGTTGCATTAATTAAAACTAATATTGAAAAAGTAAACTTTGATACCCGTATTAAACTAACAACAACGCTCCCCACTCAATTTATTTACTTATGCGATAGTCATTTTATGTCGCGGGTGCTGCAAAACTTAATCAGTAATGCACTTAAACATGCCTCGCAAAGTGTACATATTAGTTTAAGTACTGCCGATGAAAAGTTACTGCTAGTGGTTGAAGATGATGGCCCCGGCATTGCCTTCTCTGAGCGCGAAAAAGTATTTAAGCCGTTTACGCGCTTAGATAAAAGTCGTGATAAAAAAACCGGAGGGTTTGGGCTAGGGCTGGCGATAGTGAGTAAAATTGTGTCATGGCACAAAGGTCAGTGCGCAATTGAAGGCTCAACACTGGGAGGGGTTAAGTTTATTATTAGCTTAGACTAGGGTCTGTTGATCTTTCAAGGTTGAATTTGCA
>NZ_PNCV01000124.1:0-24418 GCF_005886925.1 Pseudoalteromonas sp. S3260 | reverse complement strand
TTAGAAGGTGGATCTTTTACAAAGCTTTTACGCTAAATCGTCAGCATCACCTAAGCCCTGTGTAAGCTCTTCTAACAATTGCTTAATTTCTTCAGATGCAAGAATAAAATCAGCATCTAGTTTAACCGCCATATCTTCTTTAGGAATATCGGCATTTTCTTCTTTAAGTGTTTCTGAATAGCTTAAACGTTTAATTGAGCCATCGTTTTGTAGCATAAATTTAACGCGCTCTTGCCAATCAAGGGCAAGCTTAGTAACGCGCTTACCACTTTCAAGGTGCGACTTCACTTCGTCACACGATAGGTCATGGCCTTTGAGTTTTACCTGAGCACCACTGTCATCAGCTTCTTCAAGTTCAGCGTCTGACCCAATTGCAAAGCCTTCTGGAGTACTAAAGTTAGTAAGCCAGTCAGTTAAAAATACGTCTAAATCATAATTAGCAAACGCAGGAACAACGGGTAATGTCCCTAATGATTTACGTAATAGAGCAAGTAGTTCCTCTGCTTTATTAAAGCTTGCACTATTAACTACCACCCACCCATTTTCTTGGTCTATAAAAGCAAACTGCAAGCTCGATTTTTTAAATGCTTGTGGCAATAAGGTGTGTAAGATGTTTTCTTTTAATTCATCTTTTTCTTTTTTCTTTACTGGGCGATTTTCTTCGGTTTCAATCTGATCAACTTTTTCTGCTACCAGCTCATTTATTACCGAGGCTGGTAATACTTTTTCTTCACGTTTAGCGCACACTAAAATACTTTTTTGTGAGAAATGAGACAGAGTTTCACCATGTTTACCAAATGCTTTTGTCCAACCAAATGTTGCCAACTCTTGGCCAGTACAAGGACGAAATAGATCTTGCTCTAATGCCTTATCAAAGTCTTCTTGTGTGTATGAAACGTCTTGTTTAAAGCGATAGCATATAAGGTTACTAAACCACATAGGGGAATGATCCATTTAAAAAATTTGTGCAATCATAGCAATAAAAGCCGCTTCTAGAAACGGCTGATTTAGCTTAATCAAGTTTAAAAAGTGGCAGGGGAGATGACATGTTTTTAGGGAACGAAATACGGTAGTGTAGCCCTTGCCCAGGCTCACTACTTACTTCAATTTTACCATTGAGCGTTTGTTTTACTAGATTAAAAATAATATGAGCACCTAAGCCGCTGCCACCCTCATCACGCTTGGTGGTAAAAAATGGGTCAAATAAACGCTTTAGTTGAGCCGGTTTTAAACCTAAACCGTTATCTTGATAATTAATGATGAGGTCGTTTTCATCAGTATTCACATCTATGGTGATTTGGCCGCTGTTTATATTTTCAAAACCATGTACTAATGAGTTCATAATTAGGTTCGTAAATATTTGGCTAATGACTCCCGCAGGTAAGTTAATAATTAAATCATCTGGGCAATGTAGGCGAATGCTGTGAGATGTTTTTTTAATTTGTGGGTGCAAAGAGCGTATAACTTCGTTGATGTAGTCTTTAAAGTTAATTGTTCTTAGGGCTTCACTGGCCTGATCTACCGCAATTTGTTTAAAGCTGGTTATTAAATCTGAGGCACGTTCTAAGTTGTGAGAGAGCAGTTGAGCGCTTTGTGCTGCATCATTAATAAAGCCTTCTAACGCCGCTGACGATAATGATTTATTTTTATACGCAGTTTCTATTTCGGTTAATCGCTCTTGTAAAAAAGAGGTGGCAGTAACGCCGATACCAATAGGGGTATTAATTTCATGAGTGATCCCCGCCACTAAGCCGCCTAATACCGCCATTTTTTCTGAGCCAACCAGTTGCTCTTGCGCAAAGCTTAATTCATCGAGCGAACTTTGCAGCTGAGTTTGTTTGCTTAACAGTTCTTGTTCGGTTTGCTTTCGTAAATCGACTTCCTCTGTTAAAACTGCTTTTTGTCGCTCTAGTTCATATTTTTGTTGCTGTAGATCGATCATTGCTTGGCTTAAATTTGATGTTTTACGCGCAACATCCTGTTCAAGTTGTAAGTTTTGTTGATCCAGTTTTTGATTGCTTTCAATTAGGTCATGCTGAGTTTGTTTTAACTCTTTTTTATACTCAACAACCTTCGAAATCAGATTGTTAAAAGAGCGTTCCATTACTTTAAGCTCGTTATTTTCATCGGTGACTATTTTAACCTGTTGACCATCAAGCTCTTCTAACTCAAGGTATTCAATTTGCTCGGTTAATTGAGTGAGGGGCTCGGTGAGTAACTTTCTAAATGCAATTAAAAATAAGATGATTAAAAAAGTAGTTTTAATCATGGCATTACCAATCAAAAAGTAGATAGAGAGCATAATGCGACTAAAAATTACATCGCGACTAGAAAATAAAGTAACATCGCCTACTTGCGTTGCTCGTCCTGAAAACTCAAAAATAAGTGGGAATGTATAGCCAAATAAACCGGCTTTGGTGTCCTCTACCATGACATCTTCTTGCACAAGTTGCTGGCTGTAAAGATTGTGAATATTTAGCGCGCGGCCTAATTGAGAAATAATAGCGCCATTATCGTCACGAATAATAACCCCCTCAACCATAGGTATATCGAGTAATCCTTCGGCGGTTGTGGTGGTTTGCTTTATATTTAGCTCCCAAATTGCTCGGGTTAAACTTCTACCAAAGGTCTTTTGTAATGTGCCAAGTTCATCGCGTATGTAATCTTTAGTATTGACGTACTCTGCGAAAATTTGCCCGCAGGTCACCACAAAGGTCAGTATAAAATAAACTGATAAAACCCGAGTGAGTAACTTTGTTGAAAGACTTTTTTGCGGCATGGGAGGCTTATATTTCCTTAAATTATTCAACTGTTAATGTACGCTTATAAACATTAGTTAATAAATGATTAAAAATAAACATATATTTTATAATATTGCTATTTAGCGTTGTTAAATAAGCAATCATTCTGTTCTATATGCATTGGGTTTCTATTTGAGAACCGTTTGTTTGGATAGGCTGTTTTTTACTTGGAAATAGTTAATTTACTAATTTGTATTGTGCAATTAAGCATTTTATTGATAACGTTAATAAAAGTTACAATAAATAATCTGCTCGTTGCTAATTTGGTTATAATTTTGACTATTGCGGATTGGGCAACCAACTAATTTTACAGTGGGTTTAGGTGTTTTGTATGAGTTTAATTAATGGGTCATTATGATGCGTTTTTCTATTTTAGTCTGTGATGATTCCACCGTTGCTCGCAAACAGGTAATACGCTGTTTAAAAGAATGTATTGATGCCGATATTCAGCAAGCAACTAACGGTAAAGAGGCGTTGGAGCAATTGCGTCAAAGGCATTTCGATCTCCTGTGTCTTGATTTAACCATGCCTGAAGTTGATGGTATTGAAGTACTTGAGCAAATCAAAATTTCTAAAATAGAGTCTTATGTATTAGTGATCTCTGCTGATATCCAACAAAAAATGCAAGCACGTGTCGCGCAACTAGGCGCAATCGATTTTATTCATAAGCCAATTAATAAAACGCAACTGAGTACAGTTTTGCATAAGTTTGGCATTTATTAATAAATTTCATGATGAAAAAGACTGTTTTATCTGCTAATTTAGGGTTGACAGAATAGCCTGTGTTAAGGCAGTCTTAAGCTTATGAAAACATTTAGTCTTGTAACGACCATTATTATTACAACCACCATTCTTACTGGATAGTGGCATAGGTCGGTGCAACAAATTTAAAGGCCTGTGTTCACTTAGAACACAGGCCTTTTTTCGTTTTATGGAATGAGGAAACATAAAAAATGCGCGTATTAAAATTTGGCGGCTCATCGCTCGCTGATTTTGCCTGTTTAGAGCAAGTTGCTGCACTCGCTAAGGCACAATTAAAAGATGAAATGTTACTGGTACTGTCAGCCCCAGGTGGCATGACTGACTCGTTAGTTAATTTAGCTAGTACTGCAGAGCAGGGGCATGACTTTAGCGAACAATGGCATTCACTGACTAGCCGATGCAACATGCTCAAAGCAGCGGTAGAGGAAAAGCAAGGAGCAGTTCAAAACTGGCCTGACTTTAACGAACTTAAAAATAAGCTTGATGGTATTGCACTGATAAAGTGCTGCCCTGATCAGGTCAGAGCGTTCATTATTAGCTTTGGTGAGCGTGTTAGCGTATCGCTAATGCAAAGTCTATTAGCCGATCATAACGCGCATTATTTACAAGCAACAGATTGTATTGTTTCAACCGGCGGATGCATAGACGCAGAAGCGGATTTAGTGGCCAGTAAGGCACGTTTTCAAGCTGTGTTAAAAGAATCCCCTGCGACGGTTTACATTATGCCTGGTTTTACTGCAAGTAATGATGAAGGGGAGCTCACAACGCTTGGTCGTAATGGGTCTGACTACTCGGCGGCGATTGCTGCGGCGTGTTTAGAGGCGCAAGTGTGCCAAATATGGACTGACGTTGATGGTGTATACAGCGCCGATCCGCGTTATATCAAAAAAGCCACTAAGGTTGATTTCCTATCTTACAAAGAGGCGATGGAGCTTTCTTATTTTGGCGCTAAAGTGTTGCACCCTAAAACTATCCTACCGTGTGCAAAAGCTGGAGTGCCATGCGAAATTAAAAACACTCATAACCCAGATGCGCAAGGCTCGCTAATTAGTAACGATACGGTATCTGATGAACCAGTAAAAGCACTCTCAAGCCTACAAAATTTAGCTATGCTAACCGTTTCAGGCCCGGGCATGAAAGGTAAAGTAGGCATGGCATCTAAGGTATTTAATGCATTGGCACATGATAACGTGTCAATTGTACTCATTACCCAGTCATCATGTGAATTTAGCATTAGCTTTTGTGTGCATGAAAGCGATTTAAATCTAGCGTTAAGTGCGTTGCAAGTAGCCTTTGACTTAGAGTCAAAAGCGGGGCTCATTGAGCCGGTAAATGTGCAACGTAATTTAGCAATAGTAACGTTAGTTGGTGATAACATGCGTGCCCATAAGGGGTTAGCGGCTAAGTTTTTTGCATCGCTTGCACAAGCGCAAGTAAACATTGTTGCCATAGCGCAAGATTCAACAGAAAGTGCTATTTCAGCCGTTATTGACGGTGAATTATGTAATGACGCGGTTAAAATTTGCCATGAAAACTTCTTTACTCATGTTCCTTCAATTGATGTGTTTTTATTGGGCTGTGGCTTAGTCGGCCAAGAGCTAATTAACCAACTTGAGCGTCAACAAGCATGGCTTGAAAAGCGTAATATTAAATTAAACCTATATGGTGTTGCCAACTCTCGTCAATTACACCTTGATGGTGAGGGGATTGCGTTTGATGATTGGCAGCAAAAACTGGCGCAGTCAGAGCAAGCGTTTGATTTAAAACTGGTCGAGCAGTTTGTTAAGCAAAATCATTTAGTTAATCCAGTGCTAGTTGACTGTACTTCATCAGATGCCTTAGCTGCACAATATGTAGATTTTTTAAATGCAGGTTTTCATGTTGTGGCTGCCAATAAAAAAGCCACCACGAGTTCATATACGTATTACCAAGATTTAATTGCAGCAACACATAAAAATAATCGTAAGTTTTTATACGAAACTAACGTAGGTGCAGGTTTACCTGTAATCGATAACTTGCAATCGTTGTTTGGTGCAGGTGATGAGTTACTTGAGTTTAGTGGTATTTTATCAGGCTCGCTTTCATACATGTTTGGAGCACTAGAAGATGGTCTATCACTTTCTGAAGCAACAATTAAAGCCAAAGAAAGCGGGTTTACAGAGCCCGATCCGCGCGATGACTTATCGGGAACTGACGTAGCACGTAAATTACTGATCATTGCACGCGAAGCCGGTATGAAATTAGAGCTTAGCGATATTGAAGTGGAGTCGGTTTTACCGCCAGGTTTTGCCCTAGGTGACAATGTGGAGCAGTTTATGGCGAAATTACCTAGCTTAGATGCTGGTTTTAACGACCGTGTTCAAAGTGCAGCAAGTGAAGGTAAAGTACTTCGCTATGTAGGCACAATTAAAAATGGTCACTGTAAGGTCGGAATCGAAGCGGTGGATTCATCACATGCATTGAATGTTATTCGTGATGGTGAAAATGCGCTGGCTATTTTAAGCCAATACTACCAACCGCGTCCGTTTGTAATTCGTGGTTATGGGGCTGGCTCTGCAGTAACGGCTGCGGGTGTATTTGCAGACATATTAAAAACATTATCTCGCTAGGAGTCAGTCATGATTGAAGTATATGCTCCGGCGTCTATTGGTAATTTTGCCGTTGGCTTTGATGCGTTGGGCGCCGCACTTGCGCCCATTGATGGCGGTTTATTAGGTGATGTGGCGGTTGTTAGTGCCGCATCGAGTGATGAATTTATTTGTACTGGCGACTACGCACATAAGTTACCTAGTGATGCGCAAGAAAATTTAGCATATCAGTGTTTAGTGCACTTTAGAGCGCATGTTGCGCCTGATATGCCTGCGGTAAAGCTCGAACTTAGGAAAAATTTGCCGATTGGTTCGGGATTAGGCTCAAGTGCCTGCTCTGTGGTGGCGACATTTGCAGCACTGGATAAATTTGCCAAAACTAATTTAAGCCAAGTAGAGCTCATTGAGCTTATGGCAGATTTTGAAGCCGTTGTAAGTGGGGGGCGCCATTACGATAACATCACACCGTGTTATTTAGGCGGCTTACAGCTAACCGGTGATTTAATTCCTGATAAATCTATTGCTTTACCTGTTGATGAAAACTGGTATTACGTCGCCGCATTTCCGGGCTTTTCGCTCAATACCGCAAAAGCGCGCTCTGTTTTACCAAAAGAGCTAAGTATGCATGCCGGGGTTGAGTTTGCTCAGCGTTTATCGGCGTTTAGTAGCTTACTGTTAACAGGGCGTTTTGATGATGCATTAAGCATTATGAAAGACGAAATAGCAGAGCCATACCGTGCGCCACTTATAAGCGGCTTTAGTGATGCCAAAGCAAGCTTACCAGCACTGGGTGCTGAAGTTGTGAGTATTTCAGGCGCAGGGCCGACCTTGTTTAGTGTATGTAAAACGCTTGAAGCGGCAGAGCAATGCGCGCAGTGGCTAGAGGAAAATTACATCAACGAACAAGGCTTTTGCCATATTTGTAAATTAGATAACGACGGCACGCGTCAATTAAATGTTTTATAGGATAAAGAGTCATGCAATTACATAATTTAAAAGAATATTCACAAAAAGTGTCGTTTGTTGAGGCTGTAAAAACAGGACTAGGGCGTAATCAAGGTGTGTTTTTTCCAGAGTCGTTAGCGCCATTAAGTGATGTTGATGCATTACTAGATATGGACTTTGTTACTCGCAGCGGCAAAATTTTATCGCACCTTATTGGTGACGAGCTACCAAGTGATACTGTTGCCCAGATGGTTAAGAATGCGTTTAACTTTCCGGTTAAGCTGGTGGAAGTTGAAGATAATACCTATTGCTTAGAGTTATTTCACGGCCCAACACTGGCATTTAAAGATTTTGGTGGCCGTTTTATGGCCGAGTGCTTGGCGCAATTTAATCAAGGTGAAAAAGTCACTATTTTAACTGCAACATCGGGTGATACCGGGGCTGCCGTAGCGCATGCTTTTTATAACAAACCAAATATTGATGTCGTTATTTTATACCCTAAAGGTAAAATTTCATTAGCGCAGCAAAAGTTATTTACAACGCTTGGTGACAACATTCATTGTTATGCGATTGAGGGTAGTTTTGATGATTGCCAAGAGTTGGTTAAAAAATCATTTTTAGATGAAGAGCTAAAATCGAAGTTAGGTTTAAACTCAGCAAATTCAATTAACATTAGCCGTTTAGTCGCGCAGGTATGTTATTACTTTGAAGCCATTGCACAGCTGCCAAAAGAAAAGCGTGCTACAGCGCATATTTCAGTACCGAGTGGTAACTTTGGTAATGTGTGTGCGGCTATGATTGGCGCGGTTATTGGTATGCCTGTAGGTAAACTAAGCGCGACTACAAACCAAAACGACACAGTACCGCGCTTTATGCTTGATAAAAATTGGACGCCTAATGCGACAATTGAATCGCTTTCAAATGCAATGGATGTGAGTAAACCTAATAACTGGCCACGTGTGCAATCAATGTTAGATAATAACTGGTTTAGTTATGATAACTTTTATTCGGTGAGTGTTGATGAACAGCAAACACAAACAGTGATGAAAAAAATTCAACAGCTTGGCTATATTGCAGAGCCTCACACCGCAATTGCTTACCAAGGTCTTGTAGAAAATAAGGCGGCAGATGCTGTGGGGATTTTTTTAGCGACTGCGCATCCGGCCAAATTTAAAGACAGCGTTGAGGATATCCTTAATGTTGAATTAGATATGCCAAAGCCGTTAGCTGATGCATTAGCAAAACCGTGTTTAGCCACTGATATGCACAACGATTATGATGTTTTGCGTACAGAATTGCTTAAAAAGCTTGCCTAAAAAAGGCAGATAATAAAAGCGGCTTAGGCCGCTTTTTTTGTTTGTTTATGCATCGCTTTAGACATAACGCATAAGCTATATAAATGTAGTAAATAAAATTCATTTAAAATTGTTATTAGTTTATAAAAAAATATCATCATCAAAATGCTGTGAAATAGTTTCAATCCCTGTTTAAATATCCTCAACTTAAGAGCGTAGGCAAAACGTCGTTTTAAGCGTACAATAAAGCCTCTAAAAAATACCCATACACGTTGCCCAGGAGACCCCAATGTTAGAACGTAGCATGAATATTTCGGACTTTGATCCAGAGTTATTTGACGCGATGAGCAAAGAAACATCACGTCAGGAAGAGCATATTGAGTTAATTGCATCTGAAAACTACTGTAGCCCACGCGTACTTGAAGCGCAGGGTTCTCAGCTGACTAACAAATACGCTGAAGGTTACCCGGGCAAACGTTACTACGGTGGCTGTGAGCACGTAGACGTGGTTGAGCAACTTGCTATTGACCGCGCAAATGAATTATTTGGTACAGATTACGCAAACGTACAGCCTCATGCCGGTTCACAAGCGAATGCTGCTGTTTTCCAAGCTCTTTTAAGCCCACTTGATACTGTATTAGGCATGAGCCTAGCGCACGGTGGTCATTTAACGCACGGCTCACACGTTAACTTCTCTGGTAAAACATACAACGCAATTCAGTATGGCCTTAACGAAGAAACTGGCGAAATTGATTACGCACAAGTTGAAGCGTTAGCACTTGAGCACAAACCAAAAATGATCATTGCTGGTTTTTCTGCATACTCAGGTATTGTTGATTGGGCTAAGTTCCGTGAAATTGCAGACAAAGTAGGTGCTTACTTATTTGTTGATATGGCGCACGTTGCAGGTTTAATTGCTGCGGGTGTTTACCCAAGCCCAGTGCCATTTGCTCACATTGTAACAACCACAACACACAAAACATTAGCGGGTCCTCGCGGTGGTTTAATCATCTCTGCGTGTGGCGATGAAGAAATTTACAAAAAGCTAAACAGCGCTGTTTTCCCAGGTGGCCAAGGTGGTCCTTTATGTCATGTTATTGCTGCTAAAGCGGTCGCATTTAAAGAAGCACTTCAACCTGAGTTTAAAACATACCAAGCACAAGTTGTTAAAAATGCACAAGCAATGGTTGCGGTATTACAAGAGCGCGGCTACAAAGTAGTATCGGGTAAAACTGACAACCACTTATTCTTACTTGATTTAATCGACAAAGATATCACAGGTAAAGATGCAGATGCTGCCCTAGGTAATGCGAATATCACGGTTAACAAAAACTCAGTACCGAACGATCCACGTTCACCATTTGTTACCTCTGGTCTGCGTATTGGTTCACCAGCAATCACTCGTCGTGGCTTTAAAGAAGCTGAATCAAAAGAGTTAGCGGGCTGGATCTGTGATGTACTAGACAACATCGAAGATGAATCAGTACAAGCGCAAGTAAAAGAAAAAGTGAAAGCAATTTGTGCAAAATTACCTGTTTACGCTTAATCCAAGAGTAAAATAGTAATTTAGATCACAACTGCACACATTTTTGTTATGATAATGGCCGCTATGATAGCGGCCATTTTTTGTTTTTAAAACGGAAACACACAGTTATGCATTGCCCTTTTTGCACCGCCAAAGATACTAAAGTTATTGATTCTCGCCTTGTAGGTGGGGGACACCAAGTACGTAGACGTCGTGAATGTAATGAATGCCACGAACGATTTACCACCTTTGAAGGGGCTGAATTAGTGATGCCACGGGTCATCAAGCAAGATGGCAGCCGCGAACCGTTTAATGAAGATAAGTTACTAAATGGCTTAACTCGCGCCCTCGAAAAACGCCCCGTAAGCACTGAGCAAGTTGATGAAGTGGTTAATATTATTAAGTCGCAGTTACGTGCCACTGGCGAACGCGAAGTGTCTAGCCATTTGGTGGGTGAGTGCATTATGGAAGCGCTTAAAAAGTTAGATAAAGTGGCCTATGTAAGATTTGCCTCTGTATATCGCTCGTTTGAAGATATACGCGAATTTGGTGAAGAAATAGCCCGCTTAGGGGAATAGTAATGACCAAGCAAAGTTCGTTTTCAGAGGATGATAAACGCTACATGGCTCGCGCTATTGAACTGGCAAAAAAAGGGCGCTTTACGACAACCCCTAATCCTAATGTTGGCTGCGTACTCGTAAAAAATAATAAAATAATAGGTGAAGGGTTTCATCAGTTAGCGGGTCAAGGTCATGCAGAGGTAAACGCACTGGCTATGGCTGGTGAAAATGCCAAAGGCGCAACCGCTTATGTAACACTTGAGCCTTGCAGTCATTATGGTCGAACACCGCCATGTGCTGAAGGGCTAAAAGTAGCAGGTGTTAAAAAAGTGATTGCCGCAATGGTTGACAGCAACCCGCAAGTTGCAGGCAAAGGTCTGAAAATTTTAGCGGATGCTGGTATAGAAGTTGCTCACGGATTACTTGAAGCGCAAGCTCGCGCATTAAACCTTGGGTTTTTTAAGCGCATGGAGCAGGGGTTACCCTTTGTGACCTGCAAAATGGCCGCCAGTATTGATGGTAAAACGGCGCTTAAAAACGGGCAAAGTAAATGGATAACTGGCCCCGCAGCACGCCAAGATGTGCAACTATACCGAGCACAAAGCTGTGCAATTTTAACCGGTGCCGATACGGTATTAATGGATGATGCAAAATTAAATGTGCGCCCAGAAGAGTTACCGTATTCTTTACCAACTGATTTACCACTGCGCCAACCGGTTCGCGTTGTTATTGACTCACAAAACAGACTTACCCCTGATCTTGCCTTATTTTCAATTCAAAGCGAGGTGATAATATTTACCACCAAGGTTGATAAATCGCATCAGTGGCCTCATTTTGTTAAACAGATTGAAGTACCTGAAAATAATAATAAAGTAGATTTACTGGCCGTGTTAAACACGCTTGCCCAATTGCAGTTTAATAATGTGTGGCTAGAGGCCGGAGCAACACTGGCCGGTAAAATGACAGAACTTGATTTAATTGATGAGTTTGTTTTTTACATTGCTCCTAAATTAATGGGCAGCGATGCTAAAAGTTTACTAAATTTCCCAGAGTTAATGAGTATGCAAAATACCATTAATTTAACTTTTAATGAGTGTGTGCCAATCGGTGATGATTTACGTATCACAGCACACAAAAAAGCTCATTAATCATTTTATATAAAGAGTAGCACTATGTTTACTGGAATAGTTGAAGCGACAGGTAAAATTGCGTTATTACAAAAAAAACAAGGTGATTTAGCTATTCGTATCCAAAGTAAAAACCTTGATATGAGTGATGTTAAGTTAGGTGACAGTATTGCAACCAATGGTGTCTGCCTGACGGTTGTTGATAAGCATATTGATGGCTTTAGTGCTGACTTATCAAATGAAACGATTAGCTTAACGGGGTTTGCACATTACGCATTAGGGCAAACCGTTAATCTAGAAAAGGCGATGCAACCTGTCTCGCGCCTCGGTGGTCATTTAGTGTCTGGCCATGTAGATGGTATTGCTACTATCACAGCGATTAATGCCAATGCGCGAGCAACAGAATATTGGTTAGCCACCGATGAAAATTTAATGAAATACATTCCTTACAAAGGGTCGGTTTGTATTGATGGTATTAGCCTGACGGTTAATGCGGTTGAAGGTAATAAATTTAAACTGACGATTGTGCCGCATACCAGCGGGCAAACGACCATAGCTGACTTTAAAGTTGGCACCCAAGTTAATTTAGAGGTCGACCAAATAGCACGTTATTTAGAGCGCCTAGTTAGAGGGGCTGAGCAGCCTACGGGTTCAGATATTTCGATGAGCTTACTCGCTAAAGCGGGCTTTATAAAATAACGACATTGACAACTTATACGAGCAACTTATGAATTTAAACAACGCACAAGAGATAATTGATGACATTAAAGCCGGTAAAATGGTTATTTTAATGGATGATGAAGACAGAGAAAATGAAGGCGATTTAATTATTGCTGCTGAGCACATTAGTGCAGAAGCCATTAACTTTATGGCGACTCATGGCCGTGGACTAATTTGTTTAACCATGACTCAAGAGCGTTGCTCGCAGCTTGATTTACCATTAATGGTAAAAAATAATGGTGCTGCATTCTCAACTAACTTTACTATGTCTATTGAAGCATCAAAAGGGGTTACCACAGGTATTTCTGCAGCGGATCGTGCCCGCACTGTTCAAGCTGCCATCGCGAAAGGCGCTGTGCCAAGCGATATTGTACAACCAGGTCATATTTTTCCTATTATGGCGCAACCAGGCGGCGTGTTAACACGTGCCGGGCATACAGAAGCGGGGTGTGACTTAGCGCGTTTAGCAGGGCTTGAGCCATCATCAGTGATTGTAGAAATCCTAAATGAAGATGGCACCATGGCGCGTCGTCCTGATTTAGAAGTATTTGCTAAGCAACATGATATTAAAATTGGCACCATTGCTGATTTAATCGAGTACCGTAACCTAAACGAAACCACAATTGAGCAAGTTGCAAAATGTAAATTGCCAACTGAACATGGTGAGTTTGACTTAGTGACTTACAAAGACACCATTGATGGGCAGTTACACTATGCATTGCTTAAAGGTGAAATAAAGCAACAAGAACCGACCTTAGTACGTGTGCATTTACAAAGTACCTTTAACGATATTTTACTCTCTGATCGCAATGCTGACCGTAGTTGGGGTTTATCGCAAGCAATGGCTTATATTGCTGAGCATAATGGCGCCTTAGTTATTTTAGGTAAGCAAGAAAGCACTGAAGAGTTAGAAGCCACAGTAAAAGCGTTTGCCGCAGCTGATGCGGGTGAAAATGTGACGCCACGTAAATTTCAAGGTACTTCGCGCACCGTAGGTGTGGGTTCGCAAATTCTGGCTGATTTAGGTATTCAAAAAATGCGTTTGATGAGTTTACCTAAAAAATACCATGCATTATCAGGGTTCCATTTAGAAGTGGTTGATTACGTAGAGCCACAATAATTACGCGCTAGGTTATTATTTTATTTATGTGGTATAATGCGCATCAATTTTTGCGCAACCGAAATCGCTTAAACTTATTTTTAGGGTTATCAAATGAAAATTATTGAAGGTAATAAATACGCTCCAGGCAAAAAGTTTGCCATTGTCATTTCTCGTTTTAATGACTTTATTGGTAGTAGCTTGCTTGCAGGTGCTGTTGATGAGCTAAAACGTACTGGTGGAGTATCAGAAGACGATATTACCGTGATTTACGTACCCGGTGCGGTTGAATTACCTTTAGCAGCGAAACGCGTTGCAGCAAAAAAAGAATATGATGCAATTATCGCCTTAGGTGTAGTGATCAGAGGGGGCACGCCTCACTTTGATCTCGTCGCTGGCGAGTCAAATAAAGGGCTTGCACAAGTATCGCTTGAGTATGATATCCCGGTTGCATTTGGCGTATTAACCACTGAAAGCATTGAGCAAGCAATTGAGCGCGCAGGTACCAAAATGGGTAACAAAGGCGGCGAAGCTGCTTTAGGTGCGCTTGAAATGGTTAATGTGTTAGATAAAATTTAAGTTTAAGGAATTTTTGTGAAACCAGCAGCAAGACGTAAAGCACGTATCTTAGCACTTCAAGCCGTGTATTCATGGCAATTAAGCGGCAATGCAATTGCCGATATCGAACAACAAATGTTGATCGAAAACGATGTGACTAAAATTGATGTTGAATATTTTAAAGATTTAGCGCGTGGAGTTGCCGTAAATCATAAGCAACTAGACGAAGCTGTATCGCCTCATTTAACTCGTCCATTTGATGAATTAGACGAAGTTGAACGTGCAATCTTACGTTTAAGCAGCTACGAGCTTAAATTTCGTGAAGATGTTCCTTACAAAGTGGCTATCAATGAAAGCATTGAATTAGCGAAAATGTTTGGCGCTGAAGATAGCCATAAATTTGTAAACGGTGTACTTGATAAAGCTGTAAAACAGTTACGCAAGTCATAACAACTTAAGCTGTATATTAATTCAGTGAGTTGTTATAAATAACCGTTAAAAAGGAGAGCCGGCATAGGCCGGCTTTTTTGTGTATGAAGGAATTTGAATTAATTAATCACTACTTTAAAGGTCGCGGTATCACTCGTCGCGATGTTAATTTAGGGATTGGAGACGACTGTGCGCTTGTCACAGTACCAGCAAACTGTCAGCTTGCTGTAACAACAGATACCTTAGTTGCTGGGGTGCATTTTTTTCATGATATCTCTCCTCGCGCATTAGGGCATCGAGCTCTGGCAGTAAATTTAAGTGATTTAGCTGCCATGGGCGCAGAGCCTACATGGGTATCGGTTGCACTCACGTTGCCAAGTATCGATCCACAATGGATTGCAGAGCTGACTGACGGTATGCATGAAATTGCTGAGTACTTTAATGTACAAATTATTGGTGGCGATACGACTCAAGGCCCTCTCAGTATTACTATTTGTGCAAAAGGCACGGTTCCTGAAGGTAAAGCACTGCGTCGAAGTGGCGCAAAAGTGGGCGACTGGATTTTTGTAACCGGACCGCTAGGTGATGCTGGTTTGGCAATTGAGTCAAAAAAACAAGGTTTGCCAGTTGCACCTGAACATTTAAAGCATATTAATAAATGTTTAAACTTTCCAACGCCACGCGTGGCCGCCGGACAAGCTTTGCGTGGCTTAGCGTCATCAGCTATTGATATTTCAGACGGTTTACTTGCTGATTTAAGTCACATTTTGGATTTGTCACAGGTCAGTGCAACAATCAATATTGAAAATGTACCTACTTCTGTTGCAATGCAAGCGAGTCTTGATTTTGAGCAACAGCTTCCTTTTATACTCAACTATGGCGATGACTATGAACTACTTTATACCGTCCCAGACAGTAATAAGAGTATGCTCGATATTAAGTTGCGCCAATACGGTGTAGAAGCAACCTGTATCGGCCAAATCAAAAGTGGTGTCGGGAATATAGAATTATTACACCAAGGTGAAAAGTTTGTTTTTGAGCACAAAGGCTTTGAGCACTTTTCCAAGGAGCAGGTTTGAATAAAAACCGATTATTTAATTTAAAACGCCCACATCAATTTTTTGGTTTGGGTTTTGGTACAGGGCTTGCGCCTAAAGCCCCAGGTACATTTGGTACTTTAGCGGCGTTACCGTTTATTTTTATTACCATGCATTTTCCGTTATGGTTACAAATTGTATTTGCGGTGGTGATCAGTATATTTGGTATTTGGGCATGTGGAAAAACAGCTGATGACCTCCAAGTTCATGACCACCCCGCTATTGTTTGGGATGAAGTCGCTGGTTACTATATAACGATGATTGGTGCAGCACTGAATTGGCAAACATTATTAGTGGGCTTTTTACTATTTCGCTTTTTTGATATAGCAAAGCCAGGGCCGATTCGTATACTTGATAAACGTGCTCATGGTGGGTTTGGTATTATGGCCGATGATGTACTTGCAGGTATTTTTTCGCTTATTTGTTTGCAAGCATTGATAAAAGTAGGTTTACTACCCTTTTAATTTATTATTTGTTTAACTAGGTGGCAGCACTATGATGCGATTTTTATTGGTTTGTGTACTCTTGATGTGTGCCATGCCAAGTACGGCTTCAATTACTGATTACGTAGTTAAACAATGGAACATTAAAGACGGACTTCCCTCACAATCCCTCAAAAGTGTGGTGCAAGATAACCAAGGCTACATGTGGCTTGGTACGCAATTCGGATTAAGCCGATTTGATGGTAACACTTTTACTAATTACAACACTCAAAATAGTCTGTTTTTACCCAGCAATGGCATCAATAAATTACTGATTGATGGCCAAGGACTATTATGGATAGGCACGAAAAACGGCCTCGTTGTTATAGACCCAGAAAAGCTAACCGCACAAGAGTTTAATATTAAAGGCCCTGTTAGAGATATTCTTGAAGACTCTAAAGGCAGTATTTGGATAGCAGCTAATGGGCTTTATTACATAGACAGAGGCCAGATAGAGCTGCGCGACCAGCTAAACAATCCGAGCCCTATCGTAAATGCCACTGCGATCACCCAAATAGTAGGGTCAGTCAGTAAAATGGCGCTCTCACCAGAGGGAATTTGGCTGGTTAACGATCGTAATTTATTGCGCTTGACGCAAAGCGCGTCTGATTTTTCTAAATTGCGTTTAGAGCTTACCGCTAAAGTGGCCTTGCCTGATCGTTTAGCGCAAACAATTGTTCACGACTTATCCTTTTTAAATGGCAATTTATATCTTGCTTCTGAGCTAGGCGCTTACTTTTTAGATTTAGATGATGAGCTACGCCCATTTCCGCTGCCTAACGCTAACAACTCAGCCGTTTATAAGTTTATGAGTGATGGCAATGGTGGCTTGTGGGTATCGACTTATGGGCGCTTATTGTTCAGAGGGAAGTCGGATGATTGGCAATGGGTTGAGCCCAGTCAATTAGATCAAAGTATTTGGTTTGCCGATATATTTAGAGATGATGAAAATAATATATGGTTAGCGAGTTTTAGTGAGGGACTTTGGCTTGCTCATGAAGGGCGAATAGAGCGCCATTCAGCCATTTCTAAAATGACCGAAGCGGTTATGGCCATTAGTAAATCACCAGATGGTAAGTTATGGATTGCCAACAAAAGCGGCGTAGGCTATTTCGATGCCGATAAAACGTTTATCAATGTCATCAACAGTACCAAGTATGGTAATGCCTCAGTACATGACTTACAGTTT
Organism: Pseudoalteromonas sp. S3260; assembly: GCF_005886925.1. Taxonomy (NCBI): domain Bacteria; kingdom Pseudomonadati; phylum Pseudomonadota; class Gammaproteobacteria; order Alteromonadales; family Pseudoalteromonadaceae; genus Pseudoalteromonas; species Pseudoalteromonas sp. S3260. The sequence continues at coordinate 7,241 of NZ_PNCV01000124.1, read as the reverse complement.
GACGGCAATCGTCTTTATGTTGCCACTGGTAGAGGTTTGTTTTTCTACGAGTCGAATACCTTATATAGTTTCCCTGCCCGTGCGCTAAGTGATAATCCTGTATTTGCTATTAGTACGTCGACTAAAGGCGGCTTTTGGGTGGGCACTGGGCGAGGCTTATATCGTTTAAATTACAACGGGTTAAACCCTTTTGCGTACAATGCTTTTTTAGGCAGTAAGTTTGTAACCTATGTTTTAGATAAACCAAATTTTGGGGTGATTGGTACCAGTAAAGGGGCGTATTACTTTACTGAACGCGGGATAGAAAAAATAGGCGACCAAACCACTTTGGAAAGTGCGTACGTTACTAGCATTTTACACATTAAAGGCGTGGGGATTTTAATTGGCTCGCTTAACGATGGTTTGTTTTATCGCAGTGGACAAGGGCAGTGGCAGCAATTAGATGCCGCCAATGGGCTGCCATATGGTTCTATATTTAGTCTTGAGTACGATGATACTACAAAACGCATTTGGGTAAGCACCATGAAAGGGGTTTATCGCATGCCAGTTGAGCAATTCAAAGCCAACATTGAAAGCCTAAAAGTGGAGGAAGTGATCTCTTCATTTGATCGACAGCTCGATGGTAAAGCAAGTCAATGCTGTAATGGTTTAGGCCATGATGCGGTGGTTGATATGGATAATTCAATTTGGTATCCCAGCTTGCAAGGCGTTGTAGAAATTCCTAAAGACGTAGAATTATTTGGACTGCGTTCACTTAAACCAACTATAGAAACTTTAACCACGCCATCACGAAAACTTGCTGCGGCTGCGTTAGGTAAAAAGCCAGTACTTAAAACTGACGAGCGTGATGTAACGCTTACCTATACCGCTATCGATTATTATGCACCTGCAAGTATAGAGTTTAGGTATAAACTCAATGGACTTGATAATGATTGGCGCTATGCAAATACCCGCCGAGAAGCAATTTACACTAACTTACCAGCAGGTATGTTTTTATTTGAATTAGAGACAAAACGTCAAGGTGAAGATTGGGGCAAAGCGCAATCGGCCGAATACGCTTTTGTGGTGCCTGAACGATTTGGTGAAACTATATATTTTAGATTACTGATCACCAGTGGTTTTGTGTTGCTCTTTTATTTGGTGTTTTGGGTATTTAAAGTTCAAGAGCGACGTAAGCAGCAGGTTCTTGAGGGGCTTATTACTGAGCGAACCCTTGAGCTTCGTCAAGCAAACGATAAATTAAACCAAGTAAACTCTCAGCTTAAACTTGTTAGTCACTCTGATGAGCTAACAGGGCTGAGAAGTCGCCGTTTTTTGTTTGATCAACTACCAAAAGATATCGAGCATTTTCAGCGTAACTCGCAGTCATTGCAGGCTCAAGGTAAATCGTTGGTGTTGTTAATTATTAATTTAGATAACTTTAGCCGCATTAACGATGCCTATGGCCCTATTGCTGGAGATAGCTGTTTACAACAAGTAGCGGCATTACTTAACTCGCGTACCCAAGGTTCTGATTATGTTGCCCGTTGGAGTGGTGATGAGTTTTTACTGTTATTGCGCGATTTTAAATGTAATTTAATCGACAGCTATGTATCTGAATTATGCCAAGCAATTGCAGATTATTCGTTTCAGCTTCCTAACGGTGAAACAACCAATATAACAGCGTCAGTCGGGTGGTCGTTCTATCCGTTACCCCTGTTAGGTGGGCAAGTTATTAGCTGGGAAACATCAATTAATCTAGCTGACATAGCATTACATCAAGTTAAAAAACGTGGCGGCGATGGCGTCGCTAATATTACCTTTGACGAGCAATTAGATGCATTTGAGTTTGAGCAAAACCCCAATGTTGAACAGCAAATTGGTTTGTTACAAAGCAATGGTCTAGCCGATATTAAGGTATGGATGCGCTAGAGGTTATAGATGAGCAATAAAAAAGGAGCCAATGGCTCCTTTTTTATTAAACACGATAAGTGTTAGCTCATAAATGATTTAATTGAAGTTAAAATACCGTGTTCACCTAACCCCATTTCATCGTGCATTTGCTGTTGTGTGCCATGTTTAATGAATTCATCAGGAATACCTAAGTTAAGCACTTTTACATCGGCTTTAATGCTCGCTAAATATTCATTAACTGCAGAGCCTGCACCGCCCGCAATCGCGTTATCTTCAAGGGTTACAATAATATCGTGATCATTAATCAGCTCATCAATTAATGCCGTATCAAGTGGCTTAATAAATCGCATGTTTACTAAAGTGGCATTGAGCTCATCAGTGGCAAGTTGTGCGTTTTCAAGCAAGGTACCAAATGACAATATAGCCACTTTAGTACCTTTTTTAATTACATTCGCTTTGCCAATTTCTAGCTTTTGCATAGTGCTTTGAATGTCTGCTGAGCCTGCACTGCCACGCGGGTAACGCACAGCTACTGGGCAATTGGCTTGATAGCCTGTATAAAGCATATGACGGCATTCGTTAGTATCACTTGGGGCCATAATGACCATATTAGGTATACAGCGCATAAAGCTTAGGTCATAGGCGCCTTGATGGGTTTCACCATCGGCTCCAACAATACCGGCGCGGTCTATAGCAAATAATACCGGTAGGTTTTGCAGTGCAACGTCGTGAATTAGTTGATCGTACGCGCGTTGTAAAAAGCTAGAATAGATAGCCACAACGGGCTTTAAGCCCTCACAAGCAAAACCTGCAGCAAGAGTAACAGCGTGTTGTTCTGCTATTGCTACGTCAAAGTATTGTTCTGGATACTCTTTAGAAAAACGTACCATGCCTGAACCTTCACGCATAGCTGGCGTGATTGCCATGAGCTTACTGTCTTGCTCGGCCATGTCACAAAGCCAATCACCAAACACATTTGAGAAAGTCGCCGCACCTGGCTTAGATTTTGGTAAGCTTGATGTTGCAGGATCAAATTTTGGTACGCCATGATAACCAATCGGATCGGCTTCGGCAGGCTTGTAACCTTTGCCTTTCTGGGTTTTTATATGTAAAAGCTGTGGGCCTTTTAAGTTACGCATATTGCGCAGCGTATCAACCAACATATTCACATCATGGCCATCAATTGGGCCAATGTAATTTAGACCTAATTCTTCAAAAAAAGTACCCGGGATCATCATCCCTTTAATGTGTTCTTCCATACGGCTAGCAAGCTCTTTTACCGGCGGTACACCAGAGAGCAGTTTTTTACTGCCTTCGCGGATGTTGGTATAAAAGCTACCTGATAAAATACGCGCAAAATGATTGGTTAACGCACCGACATTTTCAGATATCGACATTTCGTTATCGTTCAAAATGATCAGCATGTCTGATTTAACATCACCAAGGTGGTTCATTGCTTCAAAGGCCATACCAGCAGTAATTGCGCCATCGCCTATTACCGCGACTGTTTTACGGCCTTTGCCTTCTTTTTGTGCAGCAATAGACATACCTAACGCCGCAGAAATTGAGGTACTTGAATGGCCAACACTAAAGGTGTCGTATTCACTTTCATCTCTAAAAGGGAAAGGATGCAATCCGTCTTTTTGGCGAATGGTATGCATTTGATCACGACGGCCAGTCAGTATTTTATGCGGATAAGCTTGATGACCCACATCCCAGACCAAGCGGTCATCGGGTGTGTTGTATACATAATGTAGTGCAACGGTAAGTTCTACGGTTCCTAAACCAGACGCTAAATGGCCGCTACTTTGCGATACCGAATTGAGTAAATAGTCACGCAATTCATGGCTAAATGCAGGAAGCTTATCTTGTGCTAAGTCTCGCAAGTGGGCTGGTTCGTTCACCAAATCAAGTAATGGATACTTGCTGCTATCAAGTGTCATGGTTTTTTATATATCCTTCGCTAATATTAACCCTCCTCAAAACAAACGAGGTTTAAAAGGCGGCTTAATATTCAGTAATAATTTTATACTAAGAGTTAATACGTTTTAGCTGTATTTAATGGTCACGTTCAATTAAATAGTTAGCCAATGCAGCTAAATCTGTTGTGTCTGCGTCAATGTTAGCTAATGCCTCATGGGCTTGTTGTATTAAATTTTGTGCTTTTTTCTTAGCGCCTAGCATACCTAATAAAGCGGGGTATGTCGCTTTATTCGCTGCAATATCTGACCCTTGTGGCTTGCCTAAAGTAAGCGTATCGCCCTCAACATCTAAAATATCGTCATGAACTTGAAATGCAAGCCCTATAGCGTATCCAAAAGTTGATAAGTTATCTAAAGTTTGTTGGCTTGTATTAGGAGCGCACAGTGCGCCAAAAGTGATCGCACAATTTATTAGCGCACCGGTTTTAAGTTTATGAATGCGTTCTAACTCATCAACAGTAATAACTTTATCGGTTGCTGCAATATCGCGGCCTTGTCCGGCAACCATACCTTGTAACCCCGATGCATGCGCTAGTGCTGCGATCATTTTTAATTGTGCTTCAGTCGAACATTTAAATGTGTGCTTAGCAATAAGTTCAAATGCTAAAGTTTGCAGTGCATCTCCAGCTAAAATCGCTTGTGCTTCACCGTATACAATATGACATGTAGGGCGACCACGGCGTAAATCATCATCATCCATAGCAGGTAAGTCGTCATGCACTAATGAATAACTATGAATACATTCAATGGCTGCGGCAAGTACATCTAAATCACGCTTGTCAGCACCGAGTATTTTACCTGTGGTGTACACTAAAAACGGGCGCAGTCTTTTACCACCATTCATTACACTGTAATGTGTGGCTTCTTTTATAGTATTGTCGCTTTCAAGAGGTTGTTCAAAATAAAGGTTGAGCGTATTAGCTACATCATCTTGAGCGAGTTTTATTTGTTCTTTTATGCTCACGATTATTCCATATCGTTATCAAACTGAGTAAGCGGTGCTTTTTCGTCATTACCCATTAATATCGAAACCTTTTGCTCAGCTTGTTGAAGTTTGCCTGAAGATGCGCTCGCAAGTGCAATACCTCGCTCAAATTGCTTTAAAGACTGTTCAAGCGATAAATCACCTTGTTCCATTTCACTGACAATTGTTGTTAACTCTTCTAGTGCTTGTTCGAAACTTAAATTTTCAGGTTTTTTAGTCGCCATCTTTATTTTCAACTTACATAATAAATTTAGACGCCAATTTTAGGGGGAATGCTAAACTAGGTCAAAGAATGATATTGTTTTTTGATAGATAAATGCTGTTGATTGGGTTTTATTGCGTTTCAACGTTATTTTTTAAAATTATTAATTTTGATTAATTAGATTGATTACCTATGTTGATCTAAAATATAGCTAATCTTAATTTTACCGTTTATCATAAAAATCACTTAAGTATTTCAGTACCTTGCCGATAAACAATTAATAACAACGCTTGCGAAGAAAAAATATAAAACCTTTGGAGGGAATGTGGATTTAGCAACCATTATTGGGATCCTTGGCGCAATTGGCTTAATTGTCATGTCCATGTTTATGAGTAGTAGCGGTGAAGTCGCTATGTATTACAATACCCCTTCTGTGGTTATTGTATTTGGTGGTTCCCTTTTTATCGTTTTATCTAATTTTACCATGTCGCAATTTCTTGGCATTGGTAAAGTATGTGCAAAAGCGTTTATGTTTAAAATTGAGCCTCCTGAAGCATTAATCGAAAAAGCGGTAGAATTAGCTGACTCTGCTCGAAAAGGCGGGTTTTTAGCCTTAGAAGAAGCCGAAATCCCAAATCCTTTTATGCGCAAAGGCGTTGATATGCTAGTAGATGGACATGATGCTGATGTGGTACGCGCAACATTACAAAAAGATATTTCCCTGACGACAACTCGTCATGAAATGGGCGCAAGCTTATTTAAGTCGCTAGGTGATATTGCTCCCGCAATGGGGATGATTGGTACATTAATCGGCTTGGTGGCTATGTTATCAAATATGGATGATCCAAAAGCAATCGGCCCAGCCATGGCGGTTGCGTTGTTAACAACGTTGTATGGGGCATTTTTGGCGAATGTTGTCGCCATTCCTATTCAGGTAAAACTTGAACTGCGTAAAGACGAAGAGGCCATGAATCAGCGCTTAATTTTAGATGCAGTATTAGGTATTCAAGACGGGCAAAATCCTAAAGTAATTGAAGGGATCTTGAAAAATTATCTAGCTGAATCAAAACGCGCAGTCAATACTGAGGAATAATTATGTCAGATGAAGAGTGCAAATGCCCACCTCCAGGACTTCCTGCGTGGATGGGAACGTTTGCCGATTTAATGTCATTATTAATGTGCTTTTTCGTACTTTTACTCGCATTTTCTGAAATGGATGTACTTAAATTTAAACAAATTTCAGGCTCAATGAAGTTTGCTTTTGGTGTACAAAATAAAATAGAAGTAAAAGACATTCCAAAAGGGACATCTGTTATTGCTATGGAGTTTACGCCGGGTAAACCTGAGCCAACTCCTATAGAAACCATTCAGCAACAAACGGTTGAAATGACCCAACAAATGCTTGAGTTTCAGGCGGGAGATGAAAGCTCCGCAGGTGGACGTCAAGAGCAACGTGGTGAAAAGCGAGGTGGTGAATCAAGTAGTACCTCAGAGGAAGTTGCTGCAGCTACGGCAGTGTCTGCTGCTGATCAAGAGCAAATAAATGACTTAGTTAAAAAAATTGCGCAACAGCTTGAAAAGCAAATTATTGATGGGGCTATTGAGCTTGAATCTTTAGGGCAGCAAATCATAATTCGTATTAGAGAAAATGGCTCGTTTCCATCGGGGAGTGCATTTTTACAACCACAATTTAAACCTATCATTCAAGATATTGGCCGATTACTTAAAGATGTACCCGGTGAAATTACGGTGTCTGGTCATACGGATGATTTTCAGGTTTCCAACGAGCTTTACATTAATAACTGGGATTTATCATCTAAACGCGCAGTTGCGGTAGCGAGTGAATTACAAAAAGTTCCAGGTTTTGATAAAACCAGAATGATGGTGGTAGGACGTGCAGAAACTAGGCCCTTAGTGCCGAACGATTCCCGCGAAGATCGAAGACGTAACCGCCGTGTAGAAATATCAATTTTACAAGGCAAGGCAAAAGAGTCAGCGCCAATTGATGTAAGATAGAATGACTTGGCTATGTACCTTTTTTAGCATGGAATGCAACATTCTTAACAAATGTAATGAGGCGAATATGTTAACTAAGTATTGTAGTATGCCTGGTAACGGCGATGGAACTGATGAAGATACAAAAGTTAAGTAAGGTTATTTAACCTCAGATCTGCATAAG
>NZ_PNCV01000123.1:0-15136 GCF_005886925.1 Pseudoalteromonas sp. S3260 | reverse complement strand
AAACACCCCAATCCAAGCCAAACAGATCAAAGGACTAATTAATAGGAAAGAAGATAAGCCCTACTTAAAATCAATATCCTCTGCTTGGGAAGAGATATCTGAGCCATTAAGAATAGGAGCACTCAATACTTCACTTTTGCATGAATTTTCTATATCTGATGCTTTTCGAGACTACTTACATGCCACTTAACACTCGCTAAGAAAACGATAGAGCTATTTAATATTAAACCTGCCCTTAGGGTATTTATGTTAACTCACTTTGGGGCAAAGGTGAGTTATATTGATAAATCGTCGATGGACAGAAATGAGTTAGGACGAATGCGTGCTTTGTGCCAGCAGCGGACATTGGTAACGAGCCTGTAGAATTTCTATTTTAGAGAAAACAGCCTCAGAATCCATTAAAAATATAGCCTCAAATTGCGTTGCTACGTGAAGACTGAGGGAACAATCCACTAGAAAGTGAATATTACGGGCTGTATGAATACAAAAATTATCCGTTACTTTCCACTTTTTAGTAATTCTACAGTCTCAACGCCGCATTAAGTGGACAGAAATAGTGGGTTAAAATGTGTAGCATAGAGAAACATAACCCACTGTTTTAGTTTCGTTTAAGCATGTGTTTCAAATCATATACCAAGCTTTAATCTTAGCTGCTCAAATCCCGTCCCCTTGGGGCGTAAATTTCTTTGTACTTGCCGACTGAAGATACTATTTAACTCAACAACTCAAGTAACAATGCTTCACAACGAGTATGAGAATTTGTAGCATATTCTATACAATATTGTTCTAGCTGAGCTATCCCGTTACACCCTTCTTCACATAAGTAGTCGAAGAACATAGTGTGCTCATCATTTAAACTACCGATGATTTCTTGGGGAAAATGTTTTAACGATCCATCTACTAGTCCTCTTAACTCGTATGCTTTTGAATAACCAAAACCAATAGACTGAAAATCTTGATACTCTTTTGTTTCTTTTAAAACCTTTTGAGGGTTAGCTTTTGCTGCAAGCGTATTAAAAGATGCTGAATTTTTATACATTATATAATGAACTGGAATAATCAGCAGCGGTTCTGTGATATTTTGTATCTGTATATCGTTAAACTCATTTGATATTAAAATATTTTTAATTGCATAATAACACCAATTAAATGCTGTCAAAATAACGACATCATGATTAATTACTCTAACTAAATTACCATCAAAGTGTTTAGAATTATTAAAATCAAGAGATATAGATTTTGATAGTTCCAGTATTTTACGCGAAAAAATAAAATGTTTTTCTGGTAACCCAAGACTCTTTAGTTCTATTAAAATATCCTGCTCATACTTTATAAAAAATAGTGAATTGATATCTTGTTGCGGATATCCAAAATCTTTAACAGCAACTGGCTGTTCGTGAATTGTATAATTTTCATTCTTCAGCTTTAAACTTGAATTGTTTGATGCGAGGGAATCATGTTTAAGAGGCTGCTCATTAATATTATTCTCTCGTGAATGCTTCTTTATTTGAGTCTCATCTTCACCAGTTCCATACACTTCTTTTAAAACTGAATTGATACGAGCCGTAATAGTTAAAAGAGCAAAGTGTTCTATTATATTGCCTTTAAAAAAGTTTTGTTTATTGACTAGAATTTGTGATTTTCCGGCCATTCCAATTTCTTTGATATCACCTAAACAAATCTTTCTCATGGGAGTCATTATTTCATGACAGTATAAAGCATCCCTAGTCACTAACATGCCATCCTTGGCACCTCCAAAAACAGTATCATCAATAAGTATTAATACATCATTAGGATTAACTCCAGAAGCGTATCCAAGCGCGTTTTTGAGTTTTTTTGATGGAATATTTGGTTTAGTAAATATTTTATCATAAGACCAGTTCCATTCTTTATTGCCTAATAAAAAGTGCTCAAATTGACTGTTCATTTTACTTCCTTAGTTTGTCTTGATATATATTTTGGATGAGTGTCAGTACATAACATTTTAGTATTTATGCGACACACTGTTTGTGTTACATAGTCGCTTGTTAGGCTGAGGCGCTATCTGCTCGGTATGTGAGATTTGGTGTTGTTTATGCTATGGGAATTTGTTTTTATGGCCTGAGCGATACCAAGCCAACTTTACTGGCGTGTCTATCGTATCTAAGCTATCCCTGCGTTACTCAGCCTTTATTGTGTATTATTAAACCTAATGTTTAACCATTAAGCAATTATAAATGAAGAAAAATTAAGTATAGATATTTAGTCATGGACACTCCTGTACGCATAGCAGCTTATTAAACAGCATTGTGGTGGTCTGGAACATACTAAAACGGCGTTTCGAATAAAATTAAGCACCTACTCATAGAAACAGAATTAAATTTAACTTTTCAATGACCGCTTATCGCTCATACCCGAATTCTTTTGTAGCGAGCTAAGCTTAAAACTCCATAAACACCGGAGTACAACTAATGCACCAGTTAACTATATATCAGCCTAAAGAGCCTTGGAATAAAAATAAGCTTGTAGGACAAAAGTTACCTCTAAAATTACAGCAAATATGGGCTATCCGAATACGACTGGAACTTTTTCATAAAATAAGAGATCTAGCACTATTTAACCTAGCCATAGATAGCAAACTAAGAGGGTGTGATTTAGTTTCACTAAAAGTTAATGACATTGCACATGGTAAAGCAATCCAATCACGGGCAATAGTCGTTCAAAAAAAGACTGGTATGCCTGTTCAATTTGAAATTACTGGAAATACAAGGAAATCAATTGTGGCGCTCATAGAGCAATTTACTCTCAATTCTTATGATTACTTGTTTAAGTCACGAATTCATTCCTCTGAACACCTTTCAACCCGTCAATATGGACGTATAGTTGACTCTTGGGTCACCTCAATTGGGTTAGATAAGACTCAATATGGCACTCATTCAATGAGACGTACCAAACCATCACTAATTTACAAAAAAACTAAAAATTTAAGAGCCTGTCAGCTTCTACTTGGCCATAGAAAACTAGAGAGCACTGTCAGGTACTTGGGAATAGAAGTTGATGATGCGTTAGAAGTATCAGAACAGATCGATGCTTAAATTTGAACCTAAGCCAGACTCGAAGTTAGAGTCTGGCACGTGCCCAGACTGTGTGAAAACTAATTTTTAATAAATTGTCTTGGGTATGTTCTTAGTTTGAAACCATTTAAGATGGTTGCGATCGATTTTTTCTCAGTATCGCAATTTTCTCCGCGCGAGCGAAACTGCTATGGCAACGCTACTCTAATTGCTTTACTTAGGCCGTTAACTCCCATAATTGTGAGCATTCTTCTGAAGTTGTAAGCTAGGACATGAAGACTTATTTCTGTCCCCACGCTTTTTAAACCTCGTGTTAGTAAGTGGGTAGCTCCCATCCAGAGTTTAATTGTGCCAAAGGGGTGCTCAACAGTTTGCTTGCGATGAAGCATCAATTCAGGTTCATTCTTTAGCTTTTGAAGCATTTCTTCTGTCAGAATCTCATGCACCCACCGCCTTATTCGCCTAGGGTCTTTTTTAGAGTTAGTGCACTGACTTCTTATTTTACAATCTCGACAAGCAATGTGATTGAAGTAAACATCAAGGTATTTACCTTGCTCAAATACCTGCATTCGATTTTGAAGTTCATTACCAGCGGGGCATAAGTAAATATCTTTATTTGCATCGTATTTGAAGAGTGAGCGGTTAAATATCCCTTTCTTTTCAGAGGACGATGTATCCGTCTTGGGCATGATTGGCTCTGCACCCAAATCGATAGTATCTTTTATATCGGGCTGACTGAAGTAACCTTTATCTGCTAATACCCTTATATCTTCCTTGCGCAATGCTTTTTGTGCGAGTTTTGTCATTGACGCAAGCTGGCCTCTATCTGGCACGTTGGTCACCTCATGCGCCACTATAAGGTGGTGCTTGGTATCAACCGCACTTTGCACGTTATAACTCACAACTCTTGTAAAACCTTGAGTTTTCATTAAACGTGAATCAGGATCAGTAGTGGATATTTGCTTGTCAGGATGAGCTTCAACTTGTTCTTTAATCTCGTGTAGTTTTTTTAACTGGCTGCGAAAGTCAGCTAGCCTATCTTTTGTGGCTTTAATTTTTGTGACGTTAGCTTGCTCTTTATCGGCTTCATCAAGTAATTCAAGGTAACGTTCAATATTCTTTTCGACTCGGTCGATGTGGAATTTAACTTTGCTTGGCGTAAAATTATTGCCTTTGTTGTTGCTAGCTTTAAACTTACTACCATCGATGGCAACAACTGGTTTCTCAAACATATTCAGACGACGGCAGACTTCAACAAACGTTTTGCACACATTTTTTATACCATCTCCGTTGTCTTTTCTAAAATCAGCAATCGTTTTAAAGTCGGGTGCCAACTTACCAAGTAGCCACATCAGTTCAATATTGCGTTGGCATTCGGTTTCTAATCGGCGGGATGATTGAATACGGTTGAGGTAACCATAAAGATACAGTTTTAATAATGTGGCTGGATGATACTTAGGGCGGCCTGTGGACTTTAAAGTTAACCCTTTAAACTCCAATTCAGCTAGATTTAGTTCCTCAATGAAAACATCAATCACTCTGACCGTATTATCTTCACTGACGTAGTCTTCCAACGATTCTGGAAATAACGTTGATTGGTCACGACTTTCACCGCTTATAAACTTTGACATACTGCCTCAACCCTCAACTGAATCAATAGTCTAATTATATAAATATCAGTATATTAAGTGAACTAAATGTATAGATTAATAGATCATAAGCAGAACATACTTAGACCAAAAGGTGATCAGAGTTTTCACACAGTCTGTGCCATAATCCGACCTTGAGACACATAGAGATTAAGACTGCAAAGATACGAAAGCGGAAGTTAGCTTTGGCCTGTTTAACGACAAATATTCCGACAAAGCAGTCATGACTATTAGTTTATTGTTAAATCTAATCTTTCTTTTCGTTCATCTACTCAATAACCCCACGCTAAACGTGACTTTAGCGTGGGGTTAGAGTTCACAGTAATTTTATCTGGATAGCTCTTTTATTTTTTTCTCTGAAAACCAGCGATATAAAACAGGTAAAACAAATAATGTTAACAGTGTTGCAGTTACCAAGCCGCCAACAATAACACTCGCTAATGGGCGCTGTATTTCTGCACCAACACCATTAGACATTAACATCGGTATCAAACCTAAAGCTGATGTTATAGCAGTCATAAGTACAGGTCTTAATCTTGAAGTAGCGCCTTCAAAAACGGCTTTAGATGCTTCTAGACCGTCTTTAATACGTTGGTTGATACTTTCTACCATAACGACCCCATTCAATACCGCTACACCAAATAAGGTAATAAAGCCAACGGAGCTTGGTACAGACAAGTATTGTCCAGATAAATATAAGGAGAAAACTCCGCCAATTACAGCAAGCGGCACGTTGACCAATATCAGCATAGCTTGACCAACAGAGCCAAAAGCAAAGTAAAGTAACAATGCAATTAGCGCTAAAGATAGAGGTACAACGATAGCTAGTCTGCTTTGAGCACGCTGCTGGCTTTCGAATTGGCCACCTATTGCTACCGAGTAACCTGAAGGTAGGTCAACTTTCTCAGCAATAACTTTTCTGATGTCGGCTACTACACTACCCATATCTCTATTCTGAACGTTTGCTTGAATAACGACACGCCTTTGAACATCATCGCGCCTTACTTGAGGAGGACCTGATTCAAATGAAACAGTTGCAACATCACCTAAGCGTACCCAGGCGCCTGTTGGTGACTGAATTCGAATATCTGAAATAGCTTCCTTATTTTGTCGGTACTCTTCTTCAATACGCACGTAAATATCATAACGTTCATTGCCTTTGATGATTTGTCCAGCTTCAACCCCTCCAATACCATCTCGCACAACTTCCATTATATCAACAACTGAAAGTCCAAAGCGCGATAGCTCTTGCCTATTAGGTTTTACGACAAGTTGCGCTTCACCTGCAATTTGCTCAAGAGCAACATCTCTTGCACCATCAACACTCTTTATAGCCGCTTCGATCTCTTGTCCTTTAGCTGCTAAAACGTCTAACTCAGGGCCAAATAACTTTATCGCCAACTGAGCTTTTACGCCAGATAGTAACTCATCAACACGAGTCGCAATAGGTTGAGAAAAGTTTAGTAGTAAGCCAGGAAACTCCTCTAAAGATCTCTCCATTTTCCCTTGAAGTTCATATCGATTAGATGCACTGGTCCACTCAGAAACAGGCTTCAACCCTATGTAAATTTCTATGTTATTCACAGGCTCTGGATCTCCACCTATTTCGGCTCGACCAATTCGGCTTAATGCATAGGTTACTTCAGGAAAAGCCATTAGTTTTTCTTCTAGAATTGGTGCCACAGTGAGCGCGGTATCTAAACTGGAAGAAGGTGCCAGCGTTGCTCTTAAGTTTATCGTCCCTTCTTCTAACTCAGGTACAAATTCAGTACCAATTAATGGAACTAATGCAAAGGCAGAGAAAACTAATATAAGTGCGGCTGAAATGACTAACTTGGTGCGTTTTAGTGCGAATGTAAGCCCTTTTCTGTAGAGTTTGTCTAATGGCCTAAGAACAAAGCTTTCCCTCTCTTTTACACCTGACTTAAATAAATAAGTTGCCAGTGCAGGTACGATAAACAACGCAACCACAATCGCAGATACAACGGCTAAGATGATGCTTATTGCCATAGGTTGGAATAACTTTGCTTCAACCCCTTCAAAGCTGAACAATGGCGCAAATACGACTAAAATAATCGAGGCAGCAAAAAAGACGGGACGAGCCACTTCTTTACCTGCATTTTGCAGACGTAATTTAATGCCGTGCTCATCGTGTTCTACATCGTGCGGATCTGCGTCAGAAGTTGGAACACGTTCCTTTACCGATTTCGAATGTGTCGCGTCAGGTCTATTTAAATGTTTAAACATATTTTCAACCATAACCACTGAGCCATCTACAAGCATACCAATAGCGACCGCTATGCCACCCAGTGACATAAGGTTTGCAGAAATGCCCCACCAAGCCATGATCATTAACGCGATACCAATTGAAATTGGAATAGATATTAATACCAAGAAGGTTGCACGTAAATTCATTAAAAATAGTGCTAATACAATACAGATGAAAATAAATGCTAGTAATAGTGCATCAACCACTGTATTTACCGCTTTTTCAATCAAATCAGCCTGATCATAAAAAGGCTCAAAGCGAACACCTTTTGGCAATGCTTGATTAATTAATGGAATTCTTGCATTGATACCATCAATGGTGGCTTTAGTATTTGAACCCATGCGTTTTAAGACAATGCCAGAGACAACTTCGCCTAAATTTTCGACTTTACCGTCTTCGGTTTTGCGCGTCATGGTGACAGCACCTTGACGAATTTCACTGCCCATTTCAACTTTAGCAATATCTGAAACCGTAACAACCGTACCATCTACTGTTTTAACGGGAACTTGTTTGATATTACTGATGCCAGCCTCACCACTCTCAAACCAGCCTGTGCCTCTAATCACAAGCTGCTCTTGCCCACGGTTCATGTACCATCCGCCAACATTCGCATTGTTGTTATCTAGGGCACCAACAACGTCTTCTTGCGTTAGTTCATATGCTAAGAGCTTAGATGGATCGACATTGACTTGGTATTGCCTAACATTACCACCAAAAGATAATACATCAGTGACTCCATCGACAGGCATAACGAGTAACTTTACTACCCAATCATTGAGACTCCTGAGTGCCATAGCATCATAACCTGCACCTTTATCTGAAATAAGAAGATACTGAAATACTTGGCCCAGCCCAGAGGTGTTTGGTCCCATTTCGGGTGTGCCGACACCTTCTGGTATCAGTTCTTTTGCGGCTTGAAGACGCTCAAATACGAGTTGTCTTGCAAAGTAAATGTCGGTGCCTTCTTTGAAAACAACCGTAACGCCAGACAAGCCTGTTTTAGAAATTGAGCGCACTTGTTCTACATCAGGTAAGGCATACATTACCGCTTCAATGGGGTACGTAATGAGTTGTTCAACTTCTTCAGCAGCCAGTCCTGGCGCTTCAGTATTTACAGCAACTTGAACATTAGTAACATCAGGAAAGGCATCCAAATTTAATTTTGGGATCACCATAACTGCACCAACCATAGTGGCAAACAGCGCAATCAAAATCAGGAGTCTATTATTAACAGACCAATCTATTATTTTATTAAACATAGTCTTGCTCCCTAGTGGTTGTGCGGATCAAATCCGCCTTTAGCGATTTCAGACGCAACAAAAAATGCGCCTTTAGTTACAATTCGCGTTCCACTATCAAGGCCAATGATTTCTCTAAAACCACCTAAGGCTCGGCCTAGTTCTATTTCTACAGCTTTAAATTCTCCAGGGTGGTCTTCGACAAATACTGTCCAATCACCATCTGCGCTGCGGATCAATGCTTCTTCTGGCACAGCCATCACTTTCTGCTTTGTGGCAAACTGAAAGTAAACTTTTACAAACATGCCTGAATGAAGATTATCATCCGAATTATCTACTCCTAACCTAATAATTCGAGTACGAGTAATAGGGTCAATTGTATGGGCTTCTTGGATAACTTTGGCATTGTAACTCTGGCCTTCTAATTTAAGTACCGCAGGAGAATCAATTGATAAATTTAGCTTTTTATTTGGAGAAACTTTTGCTTCAACCCATAGTTGTTTTTCATCTGCTAACAACATGACTGAATCCCCAGCATCAACACGTTGCCCTTGGATAAAGTCGTCTTGAAGCACGACACCTTCACGGTGCGCCGTTAATGCATATTGTCCAAATGCTTTAATGTCTTTGTTAGAAATACCATTTATTGCTTTTTCAGTTAACCCTAAAGCAATGAGCTTGCCATAGCTCGCATTGTATGTTGTTTCAGCTTGTAATAATCGACTTTCACTCACCGTCTTGTTACCCAGCTTTTTCACACGTTGCCATTCGGTTGAAGCGATTAAATAGTCAGCCTGTGCTTGTGCCATTGCTTCACTAAATAATGTAACTAACTTCTGACCTATTTCTACATGCTCTCCAAGCGCTGCATGGCGACTAATAATGACTGACTCTGTACGTGGCGATACCACATAACTTTTATAGCCATTAGCTTTTATTTCGCCTGGTGCATATACGGTGCTAAATTGATATTCAGGCTTAACACTTTCCACTTTAATGTTAGCAAGCGACATCTTCTTTGGATCAATAGTGATACCTTCTTCATGTCCTTCTTCTCCCTCTTTATTACCACCTTCATGGCCGTGCTCGTCATGGTCACCTTTATCTTCTTCATGTCCCTTTTCGTGTTCATGCTCATCTTGATGTTCTTTTTCTTCTTGTTTCGAAACGTTTGTGACAGAACCAGTTCCATCTGACGACTGTGCAAAAGCATCATGATTTGTAGTAAACCCAACTAACAGGCAGCTAATTACTACGGCTAAAAATTTTTTACTAATTACTGTATTCATTTTTGTAACCTATATTTTTAATAAATTTAAGATTTCGTTTTTCGCTACTGAAAAAACAAAGCGCTCAAATCTCAAATTTGGATAACTGACCCATACTTAAAATGAAGGATATTTCTGCAAGCTTGAATTGATTTTCCAAACGTATTCCTGCATGAAGCCCTTCCGCACGTTGATTTAATGCAAGTAAGTAGTCAGAAGTATTAATGTCACCAGCTTCCCAGCGCTTATTTAATAAGTTTTCGCTGCTATCTAATCTGCCTTTTGTCAGTTTTTGCCATTGCTCATAATATTTTTTACTGACAATAAGCGATTCATAATTAGCTTTTGCTTCAAATGACTGCTTTCGATAAACCGACCGAAAGTTAGCCTCTGCTGCAATTGCTTCTGAATAAGCGGCTTTAACAGTATCTGAATAGTTATTTCTGATATTTAAAGGCATTGAGAAAGTCACGCCAATCAAGTCTTCATCTCCACTTTTCCCTGCGTTAACTCCAATGGTTGGATTGGCTTTAGATTCCATAGTGGTTAGTTGAGCTTTAGATTGTTTTATCTTCCATTGCGCTCTAGCGAGTTTAACTTTTGGATGTTCCTCAACCCACTGAGAGTTAAATGAATAGTTTGTTGCTCCAAAAGTAAATGAAAACAAATTGGTAGTATTAGGCGTCCAATCAGGCAATAACTCCTGAACATTTACCTCTGCATTTTTCAAAGCAATTTGCGACTCAGATATTTCACTGAAAACTTGGGACAAGTTTAAATAAACCAGTTCAGCGTCAAGTGGCTCTAAAAGTCCTGCTTTTCGCTTATCTTCAATAATTCCAACGAGCGTTTGTAATTGATTTTCTCTTACTGAAAGTAACTGAGCCACCTTTTTTGCTGCTTGCCAATTAACTATTGCAGTTAAAGCGTTAGCCTTTTTAGAATCGAGTAGAGATAACAATTGTTGCTGGTTTGCATAAACACCAATTTCACCAATGCTTTTATTTGCTGATTGCTTATCCCAAAAATCAATCGTTTGACTGATACCAATAGAATAATTATCAAAATCACCCTCTTTTTCATAGCTTGCTTCAAGCTCTGGGTTATATACGGCTTTAGTTAAGCTCTTGGCTCTATGATTACTTGCATTAAGTAACTCTTTAGCCGCAACAACTTCGGGATCTTTATTTATTTGACTATCTAGCCATGAAATACTTTTCTGTTTGGCATAAGTGGCAACTGAAAAACTCACAGCCATACATAAAGACAGGACTAAACCTGCATTTTTTAAATATATATACATAAAAATTCTTAATTTTAAAATTAATAAACACGAAACCTTTATCCATTATTAAAGGATAAATAGGTCATTAAAAATTAATCTAATTAAGAAATGGGCGGACGAAGTATCGCTTCAAGAAAGGTACTTGTTTGATCAATTTGATAAGGCGTTTTATTGATAATGTTTAGTTTGCCCGTGGTATTTGAATTACTGACTAAAATCCAAGATAAGTGGCTGCCACTGCAATGTCCGCAGTGATGACAATCTTTTTCATTATGCTGCTCATCACCTACATTATCATTTGAGACATTTCGATCATCTGCATGATCATGTTGAATTTGAAGGTGCTCTATATCTATTTGGTGATTCTCAGGTGTTGCGGATACAACAGCAGTTAACGATTGCAAAACAATCGAAACGACTAATAGTATTTTTAACGCAACATTGAATTTCAAAATAAACACCTACTTAAATATGAAAAATTATAATATCAAAAAAAGGTTTTCTAAACTAGCCATGCGCATGTTTTTCATGCTCGTCACGGCAAGTTTCTTGAGGAAACTCAAACTCAATGGTTGTATGAGATAAATTATAAGAAGAAAGTTCCTTAGCCACTTGTTGTTTTAGCCTAATTAATTTATCAACCTCAAAGTTATGGGCTAACTCTAGGTGAGCAGTTAATACGTGACTTTCCCCGTCTAATGACCAAAAGTGCATATGATGAATCCCATTAATTTCAGGTATAGCCTTTATCGCTTTTTCAATATTATTCTGCACTTCTTCATCAGGTGTAGCTTGAAGAAATAGTGCCAATGTTGTTTTCAGGTTTTTCAAAACGTTAAACAATATAAACAGTGTAAAGCCTATAGAAAGCAAAGGATCTAATATTGGTAGATCTACAAAAAGCAGCACGATAGAAACAATTAGGACTGCAACCCAGCCAAGTACGTCTTCAAGCAAATGCCACGTAAGTACTTTTTCGTTCAGCGTTTTACCCGCTTTTAGTTTAAATACTGCATACCCATTAACAGCAACCCCAAGTAATGCAAGACCCAACATTCCTTCAGCCATTGGCATTTCAGGATTAGATAATCTTGGTATTGCTTCAAATAGCACCCAGACAGAACCAATAACTAATACAATACTGTTAATTAATGCGCCAAACAGGGTAAGACGACGATAGCCATAGCTAAATCTATCGGATGCTTCTTTATCCGAGAAACGACTCAGTATCCAAGCGAATCCTATAGATAAACTGTCACCCAGGTCATGTACAGCATCAGCCATAATAGCGGTACTGTTGGTTAGCCAACCACCAATAAATTCGATAATAGTAAATGAAACATTAAGGAAAAATGTCCAACCTATACGGTCGTCTTTTCCATGCGAATGGCTATGGCTATGATTGTGCATTTTCCACCTCAAGAACTTTTAAATTTCTTACATTGACTACGTTAAAATTGATAAAGTGACGGATCACTCGTTGATACATCCAACGTTTGATTCCTGATAAGTTAGTTCCTTTTTCGAGATAAAACTCATCAGGGGAATTATAAACACCAAAATCATCATGAATACCTTCTTTTTGTATATAGGTATCTTGACCACGCCAATCTGTATCTGGCGAAGAGAAACACTTTGTTGCAACACCATAACCACAAAATTCGTTTTTTATTTGACTAAATTTGTGCTGTAGTGAACTTAAATATTGTTCATCTAATATAAAGCCTTCTAAGTTTATCCAACGATCCTTGAAATAAACTTCAATCCAACTATGAATGATATATTTAGGTGCTAACCAAAATACATAAGTTGGAATAGCTCCTTTTTGTAATCGCTGCTCAATAGTAAAGCCGTGAAAACGACATTGAATACCTAATCCTCGTAACAAAGCCATCAGCAAGTTACCCTTGGTATTGCATTGTCCGTAACCATCGGCTAAAACACTGCTTGCTGAAATATCATCACTCTCATTGTAACCAAATAATATTTCATCTTTAACAAATTGGTAGGCTGCACCAATTTTGTTGAAGTCATCGAGTTCTTGCCAATTACGCTCAGAAATTAATGATTGAATTGTAGAGTGTTCAAAATTTACTATCTTGGTTTTTTCTAGATATTTGCTATTCATTGATGTTTCCTTACTTTGAACAACCAAAGGTTGATTGTTTATCTTCATTTGGTGTTTAACGTGTTTTCTCAGCAACAGCTAATTCTTGTTTAGCATCGCTTAGTATTCGGTAAGCGCCTCGAAGAATTAACATTGAAATGATGCTACCAATGACGATATCAGGCCAACGCTGTTTCAGCACCATAACGAGTATGCCTGCGATAACGACACCAAGATTTGCAATTACATCATTCGCTGAAAATATCCAGCTAGCTCTCATATGTACTTCATCGTTGTTGTGCTTTCGAATAAGGATGAGACAAATCACATTTGCAACTAAAGCAACCATGCCTACGCCAATCATAAACCAAGAGTGAGGCTCACTTTCACCATACAGCCTTCTAGCAATATCCATTAGAATTAGCACGCCTAACCCCAGTTGGAAATAGCCACTCACTAAAGCAGCATTAGCCTTATGTTGGATTGACTTTCCCACCGCGTATAGTGCAATTGCATAGACGATTGCATCCGCTAGCATGTCTAACGAATCTGCAATTAAAGCCGTTGATTCTGATAACCAACCAAAGCCAATTTCAAAAACAAACATCGAGGCATTGATAGCCAGAAGCCAATAAAGCACCGTTTTTTGCTGGTTATCTTTTAGCTCAACTTCACACCCACAATCGCTCATTTTCATCTCCGATTAACTTGTATGCTCTAACTATAAATCCTATAGTGACTATAGGGTCAAGTTTATTTGGAAATTTTATGAAAATTGGTGAGTTATCGAAAACATCGGGGTATTCAGTACAAACCATCCGATATTATGAAAAGGAGGGCTTGCTGTCAGATCCTGATCGCACTGAAGGGAATTTCAGGTTGTATTCTAATAAGGCATTTAAAGAGCTAGAGTTCGTAAAGCATTGTCGAAGTTTAGATATTCCGCTTAATGATATTAAGCGACTCATTGAATTAAAAAACAAGCCAGAGGAGAGTTGCTCTAGTGTAAATGCATTAATTGATCGGCAACTAACTTTAGTTAATCAACGAATGAAGGAATTGAATGCACTCAAAAAAGAGTTAAAACTAATGGCAAGCTCTTGCGGGTCTGACGGTACAATTGAAGTCTGTGGCATTATCAAGTCATTAGATAGTTGAACTAAATATAACTTTAGATTAGTAGTATTCACAAAGGCAATAATGAAAACCATTGGCAAATTAGCACAATCATTAAATTTAAATGTAGAAACCATTCGTTTTTATGAACGAGAAGGACTGATTACACAACCTGAAAAACCAATATCTGGTTATAGACAATATGACGAATCAATAGCAGGACAACTTAGGTTTATCACAAAAGCCAAAGCGCTCGGCTTTACGTTAAGAGAAATAAAATCGCTAATGTCTATGGACAGCAACTGCGCTCAAGTTGAGCTATTAAACCGACAAAAGTTAGCAATCATTCGAGACAAAATTAATGACCTTCAACGTTTAGAGAAAGTAATTGTGGGTATGACAAATACCTGTATGCAAAACGAAGATCCAACACATTGCCCCATAATTGACTCATTAAAATGATTGACTCCGTACTTGTATACGGAGTTTAGAATGATGGTAATATCAACCAATAGACTTTCAAATGATAAATAAAATATTAGACAGAGTAGGCTCTAGTGGCGTTTGGCTAGCGGCACGGCCTGCCTCCCTGCATTAAGGTCACTTGCATCGGCATTAGGACTAGGCTTCTTCTCTCACTTCGAAGGAATAGCTGTAAATACGCTTTTACCTATTTTTGCATCTTTGGAACTATTGGTAAACTTATACAACTGGCACAAAAATAAAAACCATACCAGAGCTGTCTTCAGCATTCTAGGGCCTGTAGCAGTGCTATTAACGCTTTATCCTCTTTGGCTATATGATTGGAGCACATACCTATTTTACTTTGGTATTTGCTTAATGGTCGTTATGTCGGTTTTGGATATCGTAAAACCAGTAAGGGAGCAAACATGCAACGTATGGCTAATTGCCGTCGTTGAAACGATTAACGGTCAATGTCTGCTTTTCGCTCTTTTGAGGCATTCGCCTCAACACGTTTTGGGGCAGAAATGTGTTAGCCGAACGTCCCCCTTGTTTAAGGATAGCGTTGCATCGACCAGTTGATCTCACAGCTCATAGCAGCCTGTCAGATTTAATCTAAACCTATTCATCTAATTTGTAAGGTTAGATATGAGCTACTACAGACAAAATTGTTAACACCAAGCGACTTT
>NZ_PNCV01000122.1:0-276 GCF_005886925.1 Pseudoalteromonas sp. S3260 | reverse complement strand
CGGCATTGATCGCCACCGAAAGACTCACCGTTAAGAACATGACTCGCAGTGCCAAAGGTACTGTCGAGAAAAACGGAAAAATGGTGAAACAAAAGGCTGGTCTGAATCGGGAAATTCTGAACACCGCGCCAACCATGACTCTTAATTTGCTGCGATACAAAGCGGAAGAAGCTAGTAGCGAATTTGTTGAAGTACCAACAAAGCAAGTTAAGCCAAGTCAAACCTGCCCAGACTGCGGAGCTAAGAAGAAGAAATCCTTAGCAGACCGCTGGCACT
>NZ_PNCV01000121.1:0-7855 GCF_005886925.1 Pseudoalteromonas sp. S3260 | reverse complement strand
TAATTTGCTGCGATACAAAGCGGAAGAAGCTAGTAGCGAATTTGTTGAAGTACCAACAAAGCAAGTTAAGCCAAGTCAAACCTGCCCAGACTGCGGAGCTAAGAAGAAGAAATCCTTAGCAGACCGCTGGCACTCATGCGAATGTGGTTGTGAGAAGCCCCGCGATGTAGCCAGTGCGCAAGTTAACTTAAACTGGGCGTTAGGTATTCAGGCTGGGAACCAGCCTAAAAAGGTAGCTTAGGCTTTCTTTTTGAAACTCCTTCAAAACGCGCAGCGTTTAGTGGGAGTTGTTCATACAAATGACGAATGTTAGCCGATAGATACAAGTTAAGGTGAGCGCGCACAGTGAAATTGTGTTCTTCTTACAATTTTAAGTGTGTAAATAATTTAAAATACCACAGTCCCTAATGGTTTTGTCTTGGTCACACGATGACGCCATATTTTCGAGTGATGACTTTAATGCGTTTAGCTCTTCAATGCGAATAATGACGTCTGATAAATGCTTAGCTATTAACGTATTGATATTTGAACAGCTCTGATCTGGCTTCGAACGACTGTCCATGAGCGTTTTTACTTCCATGATAGACATATCCAATGAACGACACTGTTTAATAAATAGGAGTTGTTCAATAGTCCCCTTGTCGTAGACACGATAATTTCCACTTGAGCGCTTGAGCTCAGGCAATAGCCCTTTCTTTTCATAAAAACGAATGGTCTGAATACTACAACCTGTCGTCTTTGCGACATCACCAATTTTCATTTTTTACTCCTAACCGTTGACTCTATACCAAGTATAGACTTTATACTCATACTATTCATCAGTAAAGAGTGTGTTTCTAATGAGCGGATGTGGGTGCGAAGTTGAAATAAAAGACCAGTCTCAACGACAGGTTTTGTATTGGCTTTTGGGAATAAACGCGACAATGTTTGTTATAGAAATGGGGATCGGGTTGCTTGCTGATTCAACCGCATTAATAGCCGATTCACTTGATATGCTCGCCGACGCAGTTGTCTATGGTGTTGCCCTTTATGCTATTGGTAAATCGCTATTGCACAAAGCCAATGCGGCTAGAATTAGCGGCTTTTTTCAGATGGCACTGGGTGTGTTGATTATCATTGATATTGTAAGACGGTCAATTTACGGTAGCGAACCTGTATCGGGACTAATGATGGCTATGGGGGCAGTTGCACTGGTTGCTAATGTCATTTGTCTTGTGATCATACGCAAACAAAGAAATGAAGAAGTGCATATGCGGGCAAGCTGGATATTTTCAGCCAACGATGTGATTGCCAACTTAGGTGTTATCTCTGCTGGCGTTTTGGTGTTTTGGCTCGATTCTCGATGGCCTGATCTGGTTATCGGTGTGATAGTTTCGTGCGTTGTGTTGCGCGGGGCAAAAATGATCCTCGAAGATGCTGGAAATGAAAGACAGCGAGCGCTTAATGCGCAAAGTTGATAAGAAAATGCCAATTTTTAATTGCACATCAAAACTGCGTAGGTTGGCATGGCTACTTATTACTTTGCTCATGTGTCAATCGGGCTTTTCGTTCGCCGCTCAATGCGATGACTACCCTGCGGAGGTATCGTCAGTCCCTGAACAATCAAAGTCGATAGGCACTTATGATGTTCCCGAAAAAAATGTAAATGCTGGTGATAATACGTCGAGTGAAGAGCCTAAGTGTTTCCATTGTGTGCTGTGTCAATGTGGACAGATTAAGTTTCTGGCACAACACCCAATAAATGACGTATCTAAACCGTTATATACCAATCAATACAGTTATTCCCGCAACCTCACTGACGGCCTAGTCGAAGGCCTTTTGCGCCCACCTCAACATTAATCCATTCCCTCCTATATGTTTGCATGGGTGCTTTCCATGTATGTCGTTATCTTATGAACAAAAGGTTCTTTTATGAGTTCTTCACGCCCATTGGGCATAAAAAAAGCTAGCTCAGCGTATCTGAAATTGATATCTGCTGCACTGGTAACCATGAGCATATCTGTTCAATCTGCCAATGCGCAAAAGTCTTCAATCACGCTTGAAAATGCGCTCAAACGCACATTATCAAACAACCCAGATTTAGTTGTGTTCGAATTTAAATCTTCGGCTTTGGATGGTGAATCAAAAATGGCCAGCTTACGACCTGAAATGTCTGTTGGGGTTGAAGTTGATAATGTGTTGGGAACAGGCGAAGTGTCTGGTATCAAAGATGCCGAATTGACACTGACCTTATCGTCGGTCATCGAGCTTGGAGATAAAGTCAGCGGCCGAATGAATGTGGTGAGTTCAAAAAAAGCACAACTGCTTACACAACGGCGCATTCGTACGCTGGACATCTTGGGTGAAACAACTCGACGATATATCAATGTCATTGTCCAACAAGCGTTGCACAAGACTGAGCAACGAGCTGAAATGCTGGCTCGCACAATGCTTCAGACAGTCTCTACACGGGTTGAAGCGGGGGCTTCTTCACCACTTGAGAAAAAACGTGCAGAGTCAGCGTTGTCGCAGGCGCGTTTGTCGTTATTGATAAGTGAACAAAAACTCAATGAGTATAAACGCGACCTGGCCATCATGTGGGGTGACACTAACGCTGCGTTTGCGGAAGTTGAAGGGACACTGTTATCGTTTCCAAATTCACTATCACTTGAACATATGCTTTCACAGCTTCAAAGCAATCCACACGTTCTGCTTTATGCTGATAACTATCGGGTACAAGAGGCCAGATTGAGAGTGGTTCAGGCCAGTCAGCAGTTCGACATTGCGTGGGAAGCCGGTATCCGAAGAATGCAGGGAATTGATGACACAGCGTTAGTCGCCAGTATTTCGGTGCCGTTAAATACCAAGCAGCGGAATCTAGGTGAATACGAACAACAGCGCGCATTGCTTGACAGTATAGACTATCAAAAACAAGCGAAAATTCGTGAACTCACTCGCCAATTAAATCAAGTCATTAGCGCAAAAGACCAAGCCTTGCTCACTGTTACGACCCTTCAAGACAATGTCGTCCCAACATTGGAATCTGCATTGAAATTGGCGCGGGATGGCTATGAAAGTGGTCGCTACAACTACATAGAGTGGGTGACAACGCAACAGCAACTCATAGATATGCAACGAACTATGATAAAAGCCGCAGGCTTAGTTCACCTTCGAAGCGCAGATCTAGAGGCACTTACGGGAATTCCTGTGTTTTCTGACTCTCCCTCGACGTCTGCTCAATCATCACAATGAATAGAGAAAAAATAATGAATAAATCACAATTTACATTAGTTACTAGCGCACGTGACTTGCTTGGCATGTTAGTCATGCTAGTTACTTTACTGTTTGCTTCTGTCGCCCTGGCTGATGATGACGATGAGGAAGCCGAAGAAAGACCCGAGTACGTAGTGTTATCTCAAGAACGGATGCTTGAACACGATATCGTGACTGCATCGGCCGCATCAGGAACATTATCGCTCACAACCAGAACCTTTGGGCGGATAGTTCATGATCCTGCGTCACTGAGTCATATTCGTGCCCGCTTCGACGGTGTTGTAAAACGTATCATGGTGAATATTGGAGATAAAGTAGAAAAAGGTGACACACTGGCAATCATTGAGTCAAACGAGAGTTTAAATCAATACTCAATCACCTCACCGATGTCTGGAAAAATCATAGCTAGACACGCCAATGATGGTGAGCTCACCAACGGTCAAGTACTGCTTTCTGTTGCTAATTACTCTCGCGCAATTGCTCAATTGGCTATTTTCCCCAAACAACGTACTCGTATTGCCGCTGATATGGAAGTCACTTTAAGGCTTGAGGAATTGCAGCAACAATCAAGTATAAGCCACATTACGTCCTCACCTGATGACAAACCTTATTCTATCGCGTTTGTGAACGTTGATAATGGCAGTGGTTATTGGCCTTTAGGCGCTATGGTAGAGGGTTATATTCAGATTGGGTTCCAAGAAGTCAATCTGGCTCTCCCCAAAAGTTCAATACAAGAGTTAGATGGGCAAACCATTGTTTTTGTCAAAGAAGGGGAGCGATTTTACCCCCGCCAAGTAAAGCTTGGGAACACGGACAACCGTTTAGTAGAGATTGTGAAGGGCGTTCAAATAGGCCAGCAAGTCGTTGTAGAAAATAGCTATCTACTAAAAGCTGATTTATTAAAAATGGAGGCGGGCGATGATGACTAATTACCTGCGCATTTATTGTCAAAAGCAAAGCCAAGTCCATAAAAACGGTGAGGTGAGAACATGATAGCACCAATACTCCGTCTATCCATTGAGCGACGTGGTGTCATGATGTTGTTCGCCTTGTTTGTCGCCTTTTTTGGTATGTACAGTTACAAACAATTGCCGATTGATGCTGTGCCTGATATCACCAACGTGCAAGTGCAGATAAATACCGCAACCCCAGGTTACTCGCCTTTGGAGACTGAACAACGCATAACGTTTATAGTTGAAACCTCGCTGGCCGGTTTGCCTAATTTATCGTATACCCGCTCGATATCACGCTATGGTTTGTCGCAAGTCACAGTCGTGTTTAAAGAGGGCACTGATTTATATTTCGCACGAAATCTCGTCAACGAGCGTCTCACCGCCATCGCGGCGCAATTGCCAACAGGGTTAACCCCTGAAATGGGCCCTATCTCCACAGGCTTGGGTGAAATTTACATGTACTCGTTAAGTGCTGAGCCTCAGGCGCGACAGGACAACGGTCAACCCTATGATGCTATGGCATTAAGGGAGATCCATGATTGGGTAATTAAGCCCCAATTGTCGCTTGTTGAGGGGGTGACCGAGGTTTATGCGATAGGCGGATTTGAAAAGCAATATCATGTGAATCCTAATCCAGTCGCAATGATAAACTTTGGGATAAGTACAGGTGACCTTCTCAGTGCGCTAGAACGCAACAATGCGAATCAAGGCGCTGGTTTTGTAGAACAAAATGGGCAACAAGTACTGATCAGATCGGAAGCCCAACTTAAGGGCATCGACGATATCGGCCAAGTGGTTGTTAAGATCATTGATGGCGTACCGGTAAAAATTCAAGACATCGCCCAAATCAACCTCGGTAAAGAGCTGCGCTCTGGAGCCGGCACGTTAAATGGCCAAGAAACAGTGATTGGCACGACAATGATGTTAGTGGGAGAAAACTCTCGTACGGTCGCCAAAGCTGTGGACAGTAAGCTCGAAACCATTAAAACAAGCTTACCCGAGGGCGTAATCCTTGAAGCGGTTTACGATAGGACAAGCCTCGTTGACAAAACCATCGACACAGTGCAGAAAAACCTCGTCGAGGGCGCTTTACTTGTCATCGTTGTGCTATTCGTTTTGCTTGGGAATGTGCGAGCTGCACTTATTACCGCCGCTGTAATACCCTTGGCAATGCTTGCCACGATATCGGGCATGGTCAAAACAGATGTGTCTGCTAACTTGATGAGTTTAGGCGCACTGGATTTTGGCTTGATTGTCGATGGCGCAGTTATCATTGTTGAAAACTGCATCAGACGATTATCCGAATCCCAGAAACAAAACGGCGCTACTCTACCGCTCAAAGAAAGGCTGAATGTTGTATATGAAGCCACTAATGAAGTCATACGTCCCAGTTTGTTTGGTGTATTGATCATTACCATTGTTTATATCCCCTTGTTCACGCTCACTGGCGTCGAAGGTAAAATGTTCCACCCCATGGCAGCGACCGTGATAATGGCTTTGCTTGCCGCAATGGTATTTTGTTTTACCGTAGTGCCTGCGGCGATAGCAATTTTCATGAGAGGTAAAATTAGCGAAAAAGAAAGCCCAATTATTAAAGGTGCAAAGGCAGTCTATCGTCCTGTTTTAACCGGAGCGCTGCGTTTTAGATGGCTAGTGGTAGTAGCAGCGAGTGCTTTGGTTGTCGGCAGTTTATGGATGGGCAGTAAATTAGGCTCCGAGTTTATTCCCCAGCTCAATGAAGGTGATATCTTAGTACAAGCGATACGCATCCCTGGGACTGGGGTAGAACAAGCAGTTGAAATGCAAAAAACTCTTGAAGCGAAACTTATGCAGTATGAGCAAGTACAGACGGTATTCGGTCGCACGGGTACGGGTGAGGTCGCCACCGACCCTATGCCACCAAACATTACTGATACGTTTGTTATTTTAAAGCCTCGGGAGCAATGGCCCGATCCATCAATGACAAAAGCTGAGTTAGTGAAAACGTTTGAAGAGGACTTGTTTACTTTGCCCGGCAATAATTATGAATTTACGCAACCTATACAAATGCGTTTTAACGAATTGATTAGTGGCGTAAGGGCAGATTTGGGGATAAGGCTATTTGGGGATGACTTAGATACGCTCTTTGCATCTGCTTCTGACATTTTGACCGTTATTTCAACGATTGAAGGAGCTGATGACGCGAGGCTTGAGCAGGTAGAAGGCATTCCAATCTTCACCGTCACACCAAAGCCTGATCAATTGGCACGCTTTGGTTTGGATATAGCCGACTTGCAGTTATGGCTCAATGCTGCGACAGGTGGAGAAACCGCTGGAATGATTTTTGAGGGCGACAGACGCTTTGAAATTGTCGTGCGATATGCCGACGACATTCGAAATGAACTCACTCAGCTTGAGAGCGTTCCCATAGTCACGCCCTCTGGTGAGCATGTACCAATAAGCGAATTAGCCACACTTGCATTTAAAGAAGTACCTAGCCAAATAAGCCGGGAGAATGGCAAACGTAGTATTGTTGTCACAGCAAATGTGCGTGACAGAGATATTGGCACTTTTGTTGAAGAAGCTCAGGCGAGAATTAATGATGAAGTAGATTTACCTGCTGGTTATTGGCTCGACTATGGTGGAACCTTTGAGCAGCTCGAAAGTGCGAGTCAACGATTGACGATTGTGGTACCGGTTACGTTGTTTGTGATTTTGACAATGCTGGTAATTGCGTTTGGTTCTATACGCGATGCGTTGATTATCTTCACAGGTATCCCTTTGGCATTAACAGGCGGTGTAATGTCTCTTTGGTTAAGGGATATGCCTTTATCCATATCCGCGTCGGTAGGATTTATCGCGTTGTCTGGGATTGCCGTATTAAACGGATTGGTAATGCTGTCCTTCATCAAGCAACGTTTGCTAGAAACCGGAGAATTAGTGAATAGCATTGTTGAAGGGGCACTTATTCGCTTGCGTCCGGTATTAATGACAGCACTAGTTGCAAGCCTTGGATTTGTGCCCATGGCGCTCAATACGGGCATAGGTGCAGAGGTGCAACGGCCTTTGGCCACGGTGGTCATCGGCGGGATAATATCGTCAACCTTGCTAACACTGGTAGTGCTGCCTGTACTCTATCGACTCGTGCATAGTAAAGGGGATCAGTAGTGTTCTTGGGCATTTATTCGTAAATGCCCAAGTTTTACCTGAACGATTTTTAGGTAACTATTGACTCTTTATCATCGAAATTTTCCGAGAAAACCCATTGATCGACGCGAAGCGGTGTCGATGGGATGAATCGGAATAGTTAGCCCTGCTCTTGAATGTATTTTTGAATTGTATCAGCAGCCGCATTCCCAACAGAGCAAACAAAATATCCGTCAGACCAAAATGTTTTTTTAACCCAGAATTGCTTTTTAAACCATTTAAATCTCGACCATAGCCTTTGCGTTGTAGATTGTTTAATTCTCCTAACGTAACTCGCAACGCTGATATTGGGAGAGATCGTTAGCAATATGTGTATATGATCTTTGTCCACCTCGATCTCTTCGATATTAAATTCTGAGCGCTCTGCAATTTCAGTGATTTTTTGTTTTACAAAATCACCTACATCACCTTTTAACAATTGTTTTCTATATTTAACCACAAGTATTAAATGTAGCGCTATTAAA
>NZ_PNCV01000120.1:0-8206 GCF_005886925.1 Pseudoalteromonas sp. S3260 | reverse complement strand
ATTTGCTTCGATACAAACCGGAAGAAGCTAGTAGAGAATTTGTTGAAGTACTAAAAAAGCAAGTTAAGCCAAGTCAAACCTGCCCAGACTTCGGAGCTAAGAAGAAGAAATCCTTAGCAGACCGCTGGCACTCATGCGAATGTGGTTGTGAGAAGCCCCGCGATGTAGCCAGTGCGCAAGTTAACTTAAACTGGGCGTTAGGTATTCAGGCTGGGAACCAGCCTAAAAAGGTAGCTTAGGCTTTCTTTTTGAAACTCCTTCAAAACGCGCAGCGTTTAGTGGGAGTTGTTCATTACGCGGTTAATTTCAACCCCATTATGCTTCACAATAAAAGTGGGGGTATATTGTAAGTCATGCGCTAGAGCAATACCTGCCTCATCACGTTTGTCATAACCGACTGTAACAAAGGTTATTTTCGAAAGTTTAACCTTAGACTCATCGAGTAATTTTATTAATCGAGGTACTTCACGGGCACTGTCATGACACCACGTACCTAAAAGCACTAACACCTCTTTACCTGCTAGTTTTTGCATCAATGCAACGTCTTGCGGTGTCGGCGAAAATGTTTGGTATTGCTTAGCAAATTTATCGTGCTCGCTTAATAAACGCTTAATAAACGCTTAATAAACGCTTAGCAGTCATAGCGTCCGAGTGTGGTTTGAGCGTTGCATTCACTGCCAGTGGTAAACTCAACATTAAAAGTAAAATTAATTGTTTAAACATAATCTTATACTTAAATAGTGTTTTAGTTACTATACCCACAATCGAGCTTAAGTAAATAAAAATTACTTGCTTTTATCCATAAAATCATCCACTTGTGATAAAACGGCTAAGTACTCACGTTTGACTTCTTTGTTTTGTTCTAATTTATCTAAATCACCGATTAACGTTACTAATTGCGTATGTGAATAACTCGATGTTGTTCTAAACTCGTTCGACGCCCCCACACCACTGAGTCGTTTTCTTTCATTCATACGATAACTATCTTCATTTTTCTCGAGCCAAATATCGTTAATAAGACGAATATTACTCTCACTGGTGGATGTTTCTTTCAATTCCTTTTTTAGCTCGTATTGAGATATTTCGGGATTAAACTGATACACTTTTTTATCTACATCCACCTCATGAGCCTGATCAAGGGCAATCAATTCGTTATTTTTTACAGCGGTACCAATAGTGTAATTTTCTTGTTTATCATAATAATCAGGAGGGATGTCTGAGCGGTTACCTTCTTCATAATTAAAACGCGTGCTCGCCGTTTTATCTTGAGTAACCCCAGTTAAGCCTGCTGATTTTTGGTGTTCTGTATTTTGACTCAGCTTTGTGGTGCTTGTTGCTATGTAATCCCCCTGATCCATTGCAAAAGAGAATTTTGCATCAAAATCAGCTAACTTAGAAATACCATCGCCTAAGGAATTTTTATTACTGCTTCCTAGCCCTTGGTAGCGCGGATCTTTGGTGATCATATTGTCAACTAAATTAGCGACAAGCTCGCGTCCATTAGTAAACTGCTTTGTAGCAACCGACTCAATTTCACTATAGCGCTCAGCAGCTGATGACATACTACTAAACGCACTTTTAAAAACAGCCAACCCTTGTTTCATCACTTCATCACTTTTGTGACCAAACGCAGAACGTGTACTTTTCTCAGAGCTATTGAGCTGGCTATCTTCTAAGCTTTTATCGAGCGCTTTTATGTATTGTTGCATTTGGCTTTTGTCTTGAGCGCCAATGGTTGACATATCAAGCGAAAAATCAATATTGTTTTGTCCGTTTACCGATTCAAACTCCAGTATTTGCTGCTCAGAATCCTCATCAAGGGTATAACTTAAATTAAGCTCATTATCTATTCCAAGGAGCGCTCCATCAGCATCGCCAGTATTTCCCTCTGACGTTGAAAAGTACAAATCAAAACCCGAAAGTTCTTTATTATCAAAATTGCTCAGAAAACTTAAATCTAAATCAGCTTGGTTTGCGGGTACGTAACGACTGTAAGCGCTTTGTTTAGCCTTAAAAAATTCATCCGCCATTTCTCCAACACCAGAAAGTACTTGCGTTAATGCTTGGTGTTCAGACTCTGATAAGTCGCCATCCACTTCATAACTTACACTAAATTCATCCGTGGTTTCGCCGCTTTCTTCATCGTAACCTTGTGCAGAATGAAAGGTGATTTTAATAACATCACCTTCTTTGGTTTTTACCGAAAGCTCAAATCCATAGTTATCATCGTCTTCAAATCGCTCGCGATTAAAGCTTTCCATGAAAGGGTTAAGTGAGCGTTCAACACGCTGTTGGCTAGATGCTAAAAATGTTTTTTGATTAAATCCCAGTTGCCCCAAGTTTGATAAAATATCGCTAGTGTTGGCATAAGCACCTTGGATATTTTTTACCGAAGAATTTAAGCGCTCAATTAACTGATCACTGCGTTCGTTTTTTAATAAGCCCTCTTGCTGAGAGCTTATTACCGTACGTAGTGCAACCTCTTCACTAGAGAGCTTATAATTTGAGCCACTGGGTGTGCTGGAAATCGTGAGTAACGAGGATAATTGCTGATTAAGTATTTCATCGACTTGTTGGTCACTAAACTGACTGAGCATTTCATCAGTGATTGTTGCTGAGCTTGGCGCTAAGTGAGCACGCGATTGCAAATCTGTGGGAACACTGGTTTGGTTTGGATTATTGACCGATTGGGCAAGCAACGCATTTAAGTTAGCATAATTGCCTTGTAGTTTATTAACCATGATTATCCTTAATCTTCAGTACAATATAAATACGGTATCGGCCAACGAATTAAAAGCTTTAATTATTTGTTTATTATTCAAATATAAAGTATTTACGCAAAAAACATTCTTTAAAAGTAATTAGCAGGTTTTGGCAAGCAGCGACTTTAATATGTCTGGTACAAATTTTCGCTGCGCGGTAATGGCATAGAAGTGCTCAAATGCATCGGGTAAACGCTGATATTCAACCAGTAGGCCTTGTTCTATTTCATCCTTTACTACAACTGATGGCAATACCGATAACGCACCACTATCACGGGCAAGTAATCGCAGCATAGCCATATCATCAGCCTCTGCTTTTATTTTTGGCTGATACTGCCAACGAGCACACAAAGCATTAAATGAGTCTCTAATAGCTGAGGTTTTAGCGGGTAACACCCACTGTGCATCCGTGTAACCTGCTGGAAATTGGCCACGTATTTTTTTATCAGCTGGACCCACTATGGCTAATGGCTGGCGAGATACCAACTGACTTTGCCAAAGCTGATCGTAGTGCTCAAGCCCGATGGGTTTATTGGTTAAAACTAAATCCAGTTCGTGCTCTGCCAAACCATTTAGCAGCCCATCCATACGACCTGCAGTCAGTGAAAATCGTACTTCGTCATTGCTCATTAAGGGGTTAATAAATTCTTCGATAAAGTTACGAGAGAGCGTATTGAGCACCCCGATTGATAAATGCTGAGTTTGCGAAATCACCCCTTTATGAATAAAAGAAGACAGCTCTTCCCCTTTGGTGAATATATCGTTGGCGTACATTTGCACCCGCTTTCCCATATCGGTTAATGCGAGTGTGCGGCCTTTACGTTCAAATAACTCAATATTAATGGTGTGCTCTAATTGTTTTATTTGCGTAGAGAGCGCTGACTGCGACAAATGCAGTTCTTTCGCGGCTTGGGTTAAGTTACCAATACGAGCAACCGACCAAAAATAATATAAGTGATGATAATTTAAACGGCTCATTACTGTTCTCTTTTATAGAACGTTTATATGCATTATATCTATTTTTATTTAGTTATCTAGTTTGCCATACTTTGATCACTAAATAAGGAGCACTGAATGAGTGAGTATATTATTTCGTTGTTACTGCTAATAATGCCTTTGAGCACATTTATAGCAGCTTGGTTAATTGGCCAACAATCGCGCGCTTCAAATGGTCATGTGCTGTTTAAAGTAATGGTGTTTAATAGCATTGCATTTATAACAGCTATTACGCTTCATCAAATTTATGCTTTTAATTTACTCAGTTTCTTATCGCTGACCATGACCCGAATTATTATGCTAGGGCTTATATTATTTATCACGCTGATATTAATTCGCTTTTGTAAGCACTATATGCAAGGTGAGCCACGTGAAAACTACTTTTGGCGATGGCTATTACTTACCATCACTGCCGTATTAGTTGTGGTTATGAGCAACCACTTAGCGCTATTTTGGCTAGGCTGGGTGGCGATAAGTTTAGCACTACATAAACTATTAATGTTTTACCCTGAGCGCCCTCGAGCGGTGCTCGCCGCCCATAAAAAATTTATTGTGGCACGTGTTGCCGAATCCTTATTACTGATTGCATTTGGTATTTTGTGGTTCATTCACAATAGTCTGTACATAACTGATATAACCGCCTTTTATAACACCACCACGCTACCACTGTCTTTTGCAGAGCAAGTCGCTGCTTTTTTAATTGCCTTTGCGGCTTTAATAAAATGCGCTCAACTCCCAATACACGGCTGGCTAATTAAAGTGGTTGAAGTACCCACACCGGTGAGCGCTTTATTACATGCCGGAGTCATTAATTTAGGAGGCTTTTTATTAATTTTATTTGCGCCTTTGTTTATTCAAGCTGCGGCTGCACAGTGGTTAATTTTAATTATTGCTGGTTTAACTACGGTGATCAGCGCTTTGATAATGACTACCCGAATAAGC
The DNA here is from genome assembly GCF_005886925.1 of Pseudoalteromonas sp. S3260. NCBI lineage: Bacteria > Pseudomonadati > Pseudomonadota > Gammaproteobacteria > Alteromonadales > Pseudoalteromonadaceae > Pseudoalteromonas > Pseudoalteromonas sp. S3260. Next base: position 3,506 of record NZ_PNCV01000120.1, on the reverse strand, counting down.
GTTAAAGTAAGGCTTGCTTGGTCTACCAGTGCGCAAATGGGATTAATGCTCATAGAATGTGCGCTGGGATTATTTGAACTAGCTCTGCTTCACCTTGTTACTCATTCAACCTATAAAGCCTTTGCATTTTTAAACTCAGGCAACGGTGTAAACGAAGATCTGATTCGCCGCCACATTCCAAAACAATCACTCACGTGCTTTGCTTGGTTAACGGGGGCATTGGTGTCGATTACCCTAGTTAGCGCTGCTTGGACCATTAGCGGCTATCAAGGCGCGGTCAGTGTGTGGCTACTTTTAGCATCGGCTTTAACTATTTTACTGGCCAACCAACATGGCGCTTCTAGCGTGCAAACTCACAGTAAAAAACTGCTAGTCGCACTATTAGTTGTTATTAGTTATGTGGTTGCTAAAAATATATTTACTTTAGCACTAGAGCTTGAGCAGTGGCGCGAAGCTGCATTTAGCCTCGCCGATAGCTGGGTAATAGCCCTTATTTTAACGTTAATGATTGCCAGCTACTGTTTACGCTACCAGTCTTGGCGACCACAGGTTAAATCACTTTCCACCCTATTATTTGCAGGTTTGTATTTAGATGAGTGGTTTACGCGGTTAACCCTAAAAATATGGCCGATAAATTTACCTAATAATGGCCACACCGATTTAAAAAATCATGCAGCTGGAATCACCGTTGAGGAATCAAAATGAGCAATCAAACGAATTCAAATCACACGGCATTATCGTTAAGTGACACTGAAAACAACATACTTAATAAAGTATGCGGTTACATAGCACCAAACTGGCCGTTAGATCAGATGATTGCCGTTAACCCATTTTGGGAAATGCGCCATATGCCAATTGAAGATGTAAGCGCACGACTGGATACCTTATGTAATGCCGACATGCTAATGCCTAAAGATTTTTATCAGCACAAGTACGACAACGGCATAATTACTGATAACCACTTAGCCGATGCCGCAACGCTACTTAATAGTGACTTTAATAAAGAGCAACTATTACAAGCGCTTAGAGTTGATGTGCCATTAGTAGACTGGCACAACATTGCAGATTTACTCGACCAACAACGTAATAAGCATAAAATGGCTTGGCATGATGAAATTACTCATCAGTTGAGTCAGTTTTGTGCTGCACATTATCAACAACTCGGCCCTATGCTGCATCGAAATGATACTCAAGCCCCATCTGAATTATATCGCCATTGGCTTACTGTTATTCAAGCTGATAAAGGCATTAGCATTGTTATGGATGAACGGCATTTAAATGGCTATTTTAAGCAATTACCCACATCCGCAGATGAACTGATTGCACTAACACTCTCAACCCTTAATATAGATAATGACTCGTTAGAGTTATATGCTCATTCGCTGCTTTTAGATATTAATGGTTGGGCATCGTGGTTGGCGTATTTGCGATTTCAAGGCCAACTTTACGCTAAGCCCAAAGATGATATGAAACAGCTACTGGCCATGCGAATGGCATGGGACTTGGTTATTTGGCAGTATCTGGCAGATCATGATAGTGCTTCATTTAAACAACTACAAAGTCAGTGGCAGCAAGAAAAGTCACTCGTAGTTGAGCGCCTGCATGCACACAAATTAGCACAAAAGCCATTATGGGTGTGGGCAAAAGCACTGGAGCTGAGCTATCAATACCCGCTTAATCATGCACTGCAAAGCGCCACTAAAACCCCAGTGAACAACGCTCAATTACAAGCGGTGTTTTGTATTGATGTACGCTCAGAGGTTATTCGCCGCGCGCTTGAATCGCAAAGTAAAAATATAGAAACCTTCGGCTTTGCCGGTTTTTTTGGCTTGCCACTAGAATATCAAGAAAATGGTAGTGCAATTACTCGTCCTCAACTACCAGGGCTACTCAAACCAGACATACATGCCACACAAACACACAAAGACGCGGCGCTTGAAGCATCTCGTCAAAATAGTGCTACATGGCAAAGTTGGTCAAAATCAGCCCCCTCATCGTTTTCTATGGTTGAATCAGCAGGCTGGCTGTATGCATTTAAATTAATAAAAAATACCTTTTTATCTAAAGGTAAAGCTAAAAAGTGCACAACCACCGACTGGCAATTAACACAAAATCAGCAAAAACTGACCCTAAAAGACAAAACCGACTTAGCTCAAAAAGTGCTTAACACCTTAGGAATAAAAGAGTTTGCGCCGCATATTATGTTGGTGGGCCACGCCAGCCATACAACTAATAACTTGCACAGCGCTGGCCTAGAATGTGGAGCCTGTGGAGGGCAAAGTGGCGAAGTTAATGTACGCGTGCTGGCTAACTTACTAAACGATACCCAAGTGCGCCAAGCGCTTAAAGAGCGAGGGCTAACACTGGCACAGAGCACGCAATTTATTGCCGCTATTCATAACACAACCACGGATGTCATCACCGCTTACGATACCGAGCTTAATGACAATCTGAAAAAATGGCTAACTGTTGCCACGCAAACCGCTCAGCAAGAACGCTTAGTAAATATCGACCCGCAGTTAGTTAATAAAACCGCGGATGAAATTAACCATGCTTATCAACAGCGAGCCCGCGATTGGTCGCAAGTACGCCCAGAATGGGGGCTTGCTAATAACGCGGCCTTTATTGTTGCACCACGAGCCTGGACTCGCAGTGTTAACTTACAAGGACGCTGTTTTTTACATGATTATGAATGGGAAAACGATAACGAATTTGCGGTATTAGAACTGATTATGACCGCCCCCATGATAGTAACCCATTGGATCAATAGTCAATATAATGCCTCGGTTACCGACAACCATAAATACGGCAGTGGTAATAAAATACTCCACAACGCAGTAGGCGGTAATATTGGATTATTTGAAGGTAATGGCGGTGACCTTCGTATTGGCTTAGCCATGCAGTCACTGCACAATGGGGAAAAATGGATGCACGAACCAATTCGCCTTAATGTATATATTGCTGCGCCGCAATCGGCAATCGCGGCAATTTATAACAAACATGTCATGGTGAAGGAGCTGATTGATAACCATTGGCTCACTCTCATTCGCTGGGGCGATGATAATACCCTAGAGCAGTTCGAAAATGGACATTTCTCAACTATATCAGCCTCTAATGAGCCAATATAAGCTATGCCAAAGGTAGTCATTGCTACTAAACATAAAAAGGCACCTCTTATCGCCCCTGCATTGAAGCCACTTGGCTATAATGTGGTAACAACCAGTCTATTTGATACCGATACACTTGGGATGTTTAGTCACGAAGTACAACGTCATTGTAGTGCCAATACAGCGGCACTGACAAAAGCTCAGCGCGCATGTGAACTCAAAGGCGAGCAATTTGGGCTTGGCAGTGAAGGCAGTTTTGGGGGGGGGGGGGCCGTATGGGGGTTTAATGAAGGGGGCCGAAGAATTTTTTTGTTTTTTTTTAAACAAAAAAAAAATTGATTTTTTTGTAACCGGGGGTGGGCATTTTTCGCCCCGCCGATTAACCTTTAGAGGGGACCC
>NZ_PNCV01000012.1:0-53982 GCF_005886925.1 Pseudoalteromonas sp. S3260 | reverse complement strand
AACGCTAATAGAGCCTATTTTTATGGGCGCAGCAAAGTATGGCTGCAGCGCAAGAGTGTACATTGCAAAACAATGCCCTACCCGAGCAAATTAAAGATTACACACAATGTTTAGACGCCAAATTAAATAAAGTGCAACAGCAACAAGACAGCTGGATCCAAAAGCGTATCTTTGAACTGGCCGAATTAGAAAGCGAAACTGGTAACACCTACATTTTATCATTGTTTAAGCAAAGTCTTAACGCCAAAGACAAGTACATTCAAAAAAGTTGCCAGTGGCGTTATATGTTAAAACAGCCTAATTCACCAGAAGCTGTAGTAACTTATAAAGAGTGTGAAATAGCAATGATAGAGCAATTCATTCAGCAGCTTAAAATGGGGCTTTAACCAGCTCCTAATTAAACATTATGTGTTGAAGCTTGCTAATTTAGTGGTTAGTTTATTGGTATTTTAGGAAGTGCAGCCTTAAAGTCTGCATTTTTGTATTTATATAGTTTGCAGTGTGACTACTGTGACCATACCGCAAATTCATTTCCATTTGGGTCGCTAAAGTGAAATCGTCTACCACCTGGAAATGAAAATGTAGGCTTAATTATTTTGCCTCCAGCTTGCTCAATTTTATTTTGAGTCGCTTCAAGGTCATTACTGTATAACACAATTAACGGGCTTCCGTTTTTAGTAGCAACAACCAAGTCAGATTTAAAGAAACCACCATCAACCCCTTGTGCGGCAAAGCTACAGTATTCTGGGCCATAATCTACAAATGACCAGCCAAACACGTCACTAAAAAAGGCCTTAGTAGCTGCAATATTTTGTGCAGGAATTTCAATATAGTTAATTTTATTATTTTGAGTCATTTTAGTTTTTTGCCCTTATTCTTGTTTATATTATTTGCGATTTGAACTGGTAATAAATAAAGATAGCAGCAATGCTCAATAATCATAAGCAAACATCAGGTATTTGAAATAAGCGATACATAAACACTGTTGGTTGTCTTTCTTAAACAGCTTATTATCTGGATTTTTATATATCTAAGTTGATTTGCTCTGTAGTTAATATACGACTTTTTAAGCGATCTCGAATTTGTTGATTAAAACGTTTTGACAAAACCACATAAAGACCACAAACTACCTATCAGTAGATTGATTTAGCTAAAGTGATTTAAAATGCATAAACCTGTGGTTATTATTGGTGGTGGCTTAGCGGGCTTATATGCTGCTTACAACCTTAAAAAACGTGATATTCCGTTTTTATTATTAGAGGCCAAAGCCAGTTTAGGTGGCAGAATTGCGTCTCATTATTTACCGACCAACAACACCATTGGCCACGATTTAGGCCCAACATGGATATTTCCGCACCAGCTTAATATTCAACAGTTAGTTACTAATTTAAACATCCCTGTTTTTGAGCAATACACCCAAGGCGATGTGTTGTATCAAGCATCGCATACTGCCCCTGCTCAGCAAATTGCAGGGGCTGGCGAAATGCAGCTATTTAGAATTCAAAACGGTATGAACGAGCTTATTAATGCGCTTTATCAGCAGCTTGACCCAAACACCGTTAAATTAGAACACGCTGTTAGCGAAGTGAAAAAGCTCTCCAACGGCTGGCATATAAGCGCTAATTACCAAGGGAGTACGCAGCACTTTACTTGCGATCAGTTATTGTTGGCGTTACCGCCTAGAATGATCGGCCAGCATTTAACTCCGCATTTATGGGCTGATAATGTTTTAACACAGCGTTTAGCGTCAGTGCCTACGTGGATGGCAGGCCAAGCAAAGTTTGTTGCCACCTTTGAGCACGCTTTTTGGCGAGATAAAAACTTATCGGGGCAATGTTTTAGCCGTGTTGGCCCAATGGTAGAAATTCATGATGCCTCAGCAAGTGATCATGCTCACCCTGCTCTATTTGGCTTTATTGGTGTGTCTTACTTGCAGCGCAGTCAAGTAACTCGCGAGCAATTAACCCAAGCTTGCCTTGATCAGCTTGGCTATTTTTATGGTGAGCAGGCTTATACTGTCACTGATTGCACGATAAAAGATTGGGCTGAGGATGAATTTGTGGCCAACAAGGATGACCAACTAGGTGTATCGCAGCATCCTGAATTTAATTTTTCAGGGCTTGGCGAGCAGCTTAAACAGTTAAAAGTGCATTTTGTGGGCAGTGAGTTTGCAAAGCAGGAGGCTGGCTATTTAGAGGGGGCTATAAACGCCGTAGATAGCGCCTTAGCTAATTTAATAAATATTTAATAATGTTAAAGGCGTGCTTAGCCACGCCTTTGTAAGGTATTAGTCTTCTGATCTGATAACGGTTTCTTCACCTGTGCCAAGCATGGTTGCTAACCAACGCCCTTCGTCACTGGCTTCTAGCGCTATTTTTACAATCATGGTTAACGGCACCGATAACAACATACCCACAGAGCCTAATAGCCAGCCCCAAAATATTAACGATAAAAACACCACTAACGTAGAAAGCCCTAACCCTTTACCCATGTATTTAGGCTCAACAATATTACCCATTACGGTGTTTATAGTTAAATAACCCGCGCCAACAAGCCCTGCCACTAAGGGGCCTTGAGTAATAAGCGCCATTAACAGTGCTGGCACAGCCGCTATGATTGAACCAATGTTAGGAATGTAATTAAGCATAAATGCCAATACACCCCAAAGTACAAAGTAATCAACATCGAGTATCCACAAGTAAAAACCAGCAATTACACCGGTGGCTAAACTTACTAGGGTTTTAATAGCCAAATAAGAGTTGATAGAGTCTAAAAAGCGGTCAATTTGCTTAATTTTACTATCGGGGTCGTCTAGTGCTAAATGTATTTTTTTACCAAGTATGGGCCCTTCAAACAGCATAAAAACAACCGTTAAAATAATTAAAAACATATTGGCCATTACGCTACCTAAGCCGGTTAGCATATTGGTGGCAACATCAACCATTTTACCGGGGTCGAACATAGACAAAATTTGTTCTTTATTAATTAAAATATTGTATTGCGAGGCCATATCAACCAGCCATACAAATTCTTCTTTTAACTGTGCTTTGTATTCAGGTAACTGCTTTGAAAAATCGTTAACCGACTGCCCCACTAAACCGCCTAAGCTAACACCTAAGCCCATAATAATAAGCACTACAAGCACCACCGCTATGCCTTTTGGAATACGGTAGCGAGCAAAAAAATTAATGAGTGGGCTACAAATAATGGCGATGAATGCTGCCAAAATAAACGGAATAACAATAGCACTTGCGGCTTTAATGCCCGCTAATACAATGACCAACGCTGCAAAAATAATTAAGCTTTTATTTACCCCAGTTAAACTTGCCAATACTCTTATCCTATTGCTGTTATTTGGCTTCAGTGTAAGGCAAAACCCAATAGAATGAAATATTTATGGGTGATCATAATAATGATTAGTACGTATAAATTTGCAAATCGTTGAGCTGGGGAGTATAAATTTTAAACATCCCGCTTTATTTATAATTTTGGAGTTGCAATGCATATATTTTTTACAGGCGCCACGGGCTTAATTGGTAGGCACCTTTGCCCTTTCTTGTTGCACCACCACGACATTACGGTACTGAGTAGAAACCCAACCAAAGCTAAAGTGTTGTTAGGCCACAGAGTAAATGCTATTAGCAGCTTAGACGATGTCGATTTTAATACGGTCGATATTGTCATTAATTTAGCCGGCGAACCTATCGTTAATAAACGCTGGAGTGATAAACAAAAAGCAAAAATACGCGATAGCCGAATTATTATTACCCAAGCCATAAGTGATGCAATTAGTCAATGTCATACACCGCCACATACGTTTATTTCAGGCAGTGCAATAGGCTATTATGGTCGCCAAGGTAAAGCCCAAGTTGATGAAAACAACACAGAACCCCACGATGAATTTAGTCACCAACTTTGTAAAGATTGGGAGCTTGCTGCATTAAAAGCTGAGTCTGACGATACTCGTGTTTGCTTACTTCGCACAGGTATTGTACTGGCTAAAAAAGGCGGTGCACTTGGAAAAATGTTGCCTGCATTTAAGCTTTGTTTAGGCGGGCCAATTGGCAATGGCGAGCAAGGTATGTCATGGATCCACATTGATGACATGGTGCAGCTCATTTTATTTTTGATTCGTAATCAAGATATCTCTGGTGCTGTAAATGCCACTGCCCCGCATCCGGTGAGCAATAAACAATTTAGCCAATCATTGGGCAAAGCATTGTCACGCCCTGCTTTTATGCCCATGCCTGCAGCTGTGCTGAATGTTTTAATGGGAGAAATGGCAGATCTACTCACAACCGGCCAATTTGTGGTGCCTAAAAAAGCATTAGAAAATAATTACCGTTTTCACTTTTCTGAAATCGATGCCGCATTAAAAAGTTTAGTTTAACGAGAGGCCTTAAAGGGTTAAGTTTGTAGCGAGGGAGTATAAAGTTAATACTTTTTACTCCCTTGCTATTTTAGTGTTACTACCTAATAATGAGTTAAGCGTTATTTCTTATTCAGCTAAAAGAGCAACTAAAACATGCTTCATTTACCCACATTAATTAGCCTCTGTTTTATTCTTAACTTGTTTATTGCAGTGTTCTTTTTTTCAGTGTATTCATATAAAAAACAACCTAGCTTTTTATTTTTTGCTACTGCCTGCTGCTCGTTTATAACCGCTATTGCCCTGATTGGTTTGAGAGGATAGATTGACTATCCACTTTTAACTTACTTTTTTGCTTACCTATTTATTATTTTAACCCCACTCCTGCTTATTTTAGGGTTAATACCACAAAGTACGGTGCCTGCAGTGAAGCTAACGCCTTTATATTATGCTTGTGCTATATGTTGCACATTGCTACTTACTGTGTATCTCATTGATGCGGGGCAAATTATTACCAGTATCATTACTGCCGTACTATTTAGCTACGCGGCCTATTTAATGATCAAAACCCCCAGTGTTGCTAAAGTACAGCAACGACTACTAATTGCCTGCTTTTCACTACACAGTGTAGTAATGCTGTTGCAAGTTGTACTCCTTGTTTTACCCTACTTTAGCCAAATTAGTCAGGCGAACTTAGCCGCAGGGTTACAACTATTATTGGTCTCGCATTTATTTTTAACCACAGCCAGTGCGTTAATTCTGCCGTTTATTGCTTTTGCCAATGAAGAATCAAAACTAATAAACTTAGCTAATCACGATCCGCTCACACAATTATTAAACAGGCGAGGCTTTTTCCGCCTGTGTAAAAAAATAACCCACACTGCACCACTTAACAGCAGAGTGTCGTTAATTATGCTCGATATCGATCTTTTTAAACAAGTGAACGACCGATATGGTCATGAAACTGGCGACGAAGCAATAAAGTGGATTGCACAACATATTAACGAATTGTTTTTTGAAGCAGGCATTACCGCTCGAATTGGCGGAGAAGAGTTTGCTATTTTCCTTAACCAAAAAAATCTTACTCAAGCAAGGCAGTTAGCCCAAAAGCTATGCAGAAGTATTGATCAATATCCTTTTTATTTTAACGGTAATAGTATTGCACTGTCTGTTAGTGCTGGAGTAAGTAGCGCACTTATACGCGATTTAAATATGCAAGAGCTGCTATTACAAGCTGATAAATGCCTTTACCTTGCTAAAGAAACGGGCCGAAATAAAGTTGTTACTCATGATGAAAAAAGCTTATTAACCAAAGCTCCCACTGCCATCATTTAATTTAGCTATAAAAAAGCGGGGGCAAACATGACCCCGCTTTATAATCAAACCAATTAATTTTATTACTTACTGATCCAAGGCGTTACTTTAACTACCTCGTTTATATCAGCCAATACTTTGGTGTCGTTTTGCCAGCTGTCTGTTACTTCAAAATAACATACTGATTCTTCGCATGTTATGCGCTCATCATCAAATTGTTTAGGCGCGTTAAAAGTAACAACCACCCCTTTTTGCTCAGGCAGTAAATACCACATTAGTTTGCTAACAAAAAAGCCCGACAAGTCTGTTAAAAGCGCTTCAAGCTCATTATTAATGGTTAATAATGATTGCTTTGAAAAGGTTAGCCCTTCTAGCTCGTTGGCCTCTATTTGAAGCTTTAACTGACAATCATGAACCGGATTTTTAGGCTGAACCACAATCACCGCTTTGTCAGTATCGAGCTGCTTATCATACGGTAATAACAGTTGCGCTTTGTCAGTGTAATTAAGCGGGTACTCATTTTTTTCAGTTAAAATAGTCCCGCTTTTGATACTACATACTTCGTTAGTACCAATATCGCTAATATAAAAGTTTACGCGGGCATACTGAAAATCGCCTTTGTTTACTACTTTTAAACGGTCGTAAAAACCGTCATACGACATAACAAACTCTTTAGCATAGGTGTTATTTGCCGCTATTGCTAAAAAGCAGGTCGCTATAGTCGTAACTAATTTTAATACTGGTTTATTCATCAAAGTACGCTCGGTTTTGATTGATCATCGTATTTAGCTCTTCAATATACGCTTCACCACGCTCTGAGTAGGACATCAGCCCAAGGGTTAGCTTAGTCGCCTTAATTGGCTTTTGCTGTGCGCGTAAATCCTCACGTATACTGCGTAATTGTTTATAGGCATTATGCGTATTAATATTTCTAAAATATGACGTTACAGCAGCGCGAACCGATTTAAATGCAGCCACTTCATGCTCAGCTTCATTATTACGTCTTCTTGGCACCATGCCACAGCCTTTTTTGTAGCACCATTGGCCAAAAAAGTTTAAGCCTATTCGGGCAAAGCGTGAGGTACCCCATGCCGACTCATTAGCAGCTTGCATTAGGGCAAGTTCTTTAGGAATAATATCTACACGGCGCAGCGCTTGAGTTAGTGTAAGCGTATCTAAGGTTTCAGGTAAGCGGTATAATTTAAGTATTTTTTTAATATCGCTCGCTTGTTTTTTACTTAACGGCTCGTCGTGCTCTAGCATCATGCGCGCAATTTCAATGTTTGCACGTTGCTGTAAAATCTTTTTGTTTTCGGCTTCTACATGGGGCTTAATGAAGTTAAAAAACGCATGCTTTTTCTCTTTTACATCGGTGTATTCTGAGAATTTTGGCAACTTAACATTGTGCAATGGTTTTTCTTTCTTCTTTTCTTTTTTAATGTCGTCAGCACGTGTTTGTTCATCTGAAACAAACTCATCAGTTTGTATAAATGGATGAGTAAGTGCCCAAATAACAAGGGCGGCTAACAACAACTGAAAAATAGTTTTTAACATGTATTATCTCAATTAAACTCTAAGTTATGTATGGTGTAGTCACATACATACGAACGCTCATTATACCTAAGCCACTTTATAAACGCGAATACCGAACAACTGAATAAAATTCATACGCCTATTGTGAATTATTTATAATATACTAAGCGTTAAAGTCGTAGATATAGAGATAGGTTGTGACATGGATAAACAGTGGCAAAATAGAATAATTGAACAATATAAGCACCGCCCAAACGATAACCGCTCTCCTTGGCAAATAGACCGCTCTCGAATTATTCATGCTGCAGCATTTAGACGCCTTCAAGCAAAAACTCAAATAATGGGTATTGGTTTAAATGACTTTTATCGCACACGTCTTACCCATTCTTTAGAAGTATCGCAAATAGGCACGGGCATATTACGCCACTTAAAAGCCCAGCACCCTCGCTTTGAACATTTCCCATCAACCGGATTACTCGAAACCTTATGTTTAGCGCACGACATCGGCCATCCGCCCTTTGGGCACGGCGGAGAAATTGCACTTAACTATATGATGCGTGATCATGGTGGTTTTGAGGGTAACGCACAAACACTGCGCATTGTGGCAAAGCTAGAGCCCTATAGTAACGGCTACGGCATGAACTTAACTAGACGCACCTTGTTAGGATTTATTAAGTACCCAGCTTTTATTGATAACCTTTGGCATAACATCCCACAAGAAAATAAACAGCGTGCGTTTATAAAAGCCGATGACTGGCGACCAGCCAAAGGTATTTACAATGACGATGCCGCGATATTTAATTGGATTATTGAGCCTCTTAGCGCAAGTGATAAAGCGTTATTATCTAGCCAAGAACACGCAGATGCTTACCGCGCTAAAACCCGTTATAAATCACTCGACAGTGCCATTATGGAACTGGCTGATGACATTGCTTATGCCGTTCACGATCTTGAAGATGCAATTGCTACCGATGTTCTTAGTTTAGACGATTGGCTAACCCATGCATTGCCGCATTTACAAGCTCTTGACTATGACTGGTTAAACACTTTGCTGGAGTCACTCTCCAAGCGGTTATTTTCAAAGTATGAACATGAGCGAAAAGACGCCATAGGCGAACTGGTGAATACCTTTATTATTCATATTCATTTAGATACCCAAAACAATGAATTTGAGTGCCCTATTTTAAAGCACACAGCAAAATTAGATCAGCAATACGAAAATGTGCTACAGATCCTCAAACACTTTGTATTTCAGCGTTTAATACGCGACCCACAAATGCAGCAAATAGAATTTAAAGGGCAAAACCTACTCATAGAATTATTTACTGCGTTTGCCAGCGATCCGCTGCGCTTATTACCCGAAACCACGCAGGCACTGTACCTTGAAGCTGAAAAACACAATCAAGGTATGCGTATTATTTGTGACTATTTAAGCGGTATGAGCGACGAATACGCTTATAAAACCTATCAACGGTTGTTCTCCCCCATACAATAAGTTAGCTAATCTGGACTCAGGTTAGTCAACATAAAAAAGCCGAGTCACTTACGTAACTCGGCTTTTCGTTAGTTTAAAAAAATCACACTACAGTGATTTAATGCCCATGTTGTAAAGCGTGAAACCATACATGTCGGCATAAAGGTCAATAATTTTACTGGTTGGTGTACCTGCACCATGGCCTGCATTGGTTTCAATACGGATAAGCGTTGGATTAGTACCTGCTTGATTCGCTTGAAGTTCAGCTGCAAATTTAAATGAATGCGACGGTACAACGCGGTCATCATGATCGCCTGTAGTGATCATCGTCGCCGGATATTCAACCCCTGCTTTTACGTTATGAATTGGCGAGTAGCCTTTTAAGTAATCAAACATTTCTTTACTTTGGTCGCTAGTTCCGTAATCGTATGCCCAACCAGCGCCAGCTGTAAATGTATGATAACGAAGCATATCCAATACGCCTACCGCAGGTAACGCAACTTGAAACAAGTCAGGTCGCTGGGTCATTACAGCACCCACTAATAACCCACCGTTTGAACCACCACGCAGTGCTAAGCGTTTTTTAGAGGTGTATTTTTTATCTTGTAAGTATTCAGCTGCAGCAATAAAGTCGTCAAATACGTTTTGCTTTTGCAATTGTGTACCTGCTTTATGCCACTCTTTACCGTATTCACCACCACCACGAATATTAGCAACTGCGTATACGCCACCTTGCTCAAGCCAAGCTGCTGTTGTAGAGCTAAAGCGAGGTGTTAAGCTTATATTAAAGCCACCATAGCCATATAAAATAGTTGGGTTGCTGCCATCTAATTTAATATCACTTTTATAAGTGATAATCATCGGTACTTTAGTGCCATCTTTAGAGGTATAAAATACTTGCTCAGAGGTATAGTTATCGCTATTAAAATCTATCCCTGACTTACGGTATACTTTTGACTCACCGCTTTGCACGTCAAAGCTGTAAGTTGTACCTGGCGTTTTGTAGTTAGTAAATGAATAATAAAGCGTAGTTTGCTCTTTTTTACCGCCAAAGCCACTCGCCGTACCGACGCCTGGTAAACTAATTTCGCGGATCAATTCGCCTTGTTTGTTGTACTGTTTCACTTTAGAAATAGCATCAACCATGTAGTTGGCAAAAAACGTATTACCGCCAAGGGTTACATTAAGTACGTTTTCAGTTTCTGGGATAAAATCTTGCCAGTTTTCAGGCTGTGGATTGCTTGCATCAACCGTCACTACTTTTTTATTTGGTGCATTTAAGTTAGTAACCAAAAATAGCTTGCTGCCTTCGTTGTCAATTACGCTGGTATCAGAGTCGGTATTACCCACTACAGTCACAAATTCGCTATCTGGCTTGGTTAAATCTTTAATAAATAACTTATTACCAGAGGTTGATACGCTGGCACTAATAAACAAGAAACGGCCATCTTTGGTCGCTTTAGCGCCTACATAACGGTGTTTTTGCTCAGCGGTATCGCCAAATACTAGCGTATCCTCGCTTTGGGCTTGGCCTAATTTATGATAGTACACTTTATGTTGATCAGTTTTTGCAGAAAGCTCACTGCCTTCTGGTTTGTCGTAGCTTGAATAATAAAAACCATCATTTGCCAACCAACTTACGCCACTAAATTTAACATCAACCAGTGCTTGCTCTACTTGCTCTTTGGTTTCGGTGTCTATAACAATGATTTTACGCCAATCACTGCCACCTTCCGATATTTGGTATGCTAACAATGAGCCGTCTTCTGAAAATGATAAGCCCGACATTGAAGTGGTACCATCTTCACTAAAGGTATTAGGATCTAAGAAAATCTCAGCCTCGCCGCCGTCTTTACTGCGGTATAAAACGTACTGATTTTGCAGGCCATCATTTTTGTAAAAATAGGTGTAATCACCTTCGGTGAACGGCGCGCTGATTTTTTCGTAGTTCATTAACTTTTCAAGGCGCTGCTTTAACGTATCTCTGTACGGTATTTGCTCTAAATATGAAAAAGTTAAGTTATTTTGTGTTTTAACCCATTGAGCCGTTTCATCACTCATATCATCTTCTAACCAACGATACGGATCAGCCACAGTTTCACCAAAGTAAGTGTCAACCACTGTGCCTTTTTTAGTTTCAGGGTAATCTAGAGAGTTAACTGCTTTCATTGCTGTTTTTACTTCATTTTGAGAGGTGTTTTCTGCAGGTTGTGAACAACCCGCAAGTGCGATTACAACCGCACAGGTCAGTGTTTTTTTTAGCATTGTTATTTTATTCCCTTATTGATAATCACTCTAAGTTATTAACTTTTACTGCTTTTGTCTATTAAGATGCGGTAAACGTCATTTATCGCTGTTAACCTGCGCTTAGTTACGCTTAAATACATTAATGAACAACGTTTAAACACCAATAGGCTAAGTAATGACAGAAACTGAATCTTTTATCAGCTTTAAGCGCTTTTACTCTTACTATCTAAAAGAGCATCGTAATAAAACTTGTCGCAGGCTGCATTTTATTGGCAGTAGTTTAGTGTTGCTTTTGACCGGCTATGCGCTTATTAGCTCACAATTTGTATTGTTATGGTTATTACCGGTGATTGGTTATGGCTTTGCGTGGGTTGGGCATTTCTTTTTTGAAAAAAACCGCCCTGCTACATTTAAGCACCCGTTATATAGTTTATGGGGCGATTGGATAATGTTTAAAGATATGCTCACAGGTAAAATTAAATGGTAAATGGCGACTTACGCTACAAGCTACTCAAATACTCCACCCGCTACTGTAAATAAATTGTAGATTGAATGTAATTCAATTGACCTTGGTTGTAAAAATGGTCTACCTTGACAACAGAAGTTTCAATTAGTTCATTAATAATTGAATTACCTGTAGAGCATTGAATGAGGGAAACTAATCATGCAACTAAAACAGCTATTTACAGCAAAAAAAACCATTACACTCAGTGTTGCCACTGCACTACTTGGCTCGTGGTCGGTAAATGCCGCACAGCAAGACACACAAGCAGAAGAAAATATTGAACAAATTAGTGTAATTGGCTCTCGCCGACTCGGCCGCACAGTTGAAGACAGCCCAGTTCCGATTGATATCATTAGCGGCGATGCCCTAAAAAGTTCAGGGCAAACTGAAACCAATGCACTACTGAGCACCTTATTACCAAGCTTTAATTTCCCTCAGCCATCAATCACCGATGGCAGCGACCATGTGCGCCCAGCTCAACTGCGTGGCTTAGCACCTGATCACACCTTAGTGCTCGTAAATGGTAAACGTCGCCATAGTAATGCACTGCTTAATTTAAACGGTTCAACCGGTCGTGGATCATCATCGGTTGATTTAAACGCTATTCCAGCCAATGCCATTGAGCGAATAGAAGTATTACGCGACGGTGCCGCAGCGCAATATGGCTCAGACGCCATTGCCGGTGTGATCAATATTGTCCTTAAAAGTAATAGCAGTGGCGGCAGCCTAGGTGCTGTATATGGAGCAAACATCACCGAAATGCAGGGTGTGCCTCAACTAGAATCCGTTTCTGAAGACGCCAATGGCAACTTAGCCTTTAATGAAGGCAGTGACCGCTCGCTTACCGACGGCCAAACCTTAACCCTGCAAGGTAATATGGGGTTTGAATTGGGCGATAACGGCTTTTTAAGTATTTCTACTGAATATCGCGACCGTAGCTCAACGAATCGCTCTGATTATGACCAGCGCGAAAATTACGCCCGCCTACCTGATGGCTCTCTTGATCCGCGTGAGTTCACATGGGATCGTTACAATCATAACTTTGGCAATGGCACCGTTGAAGACTTCGCGCTGTTTTATAATGCCGGTTATCAATTAACTAACGATGCCGAGCTCTACTCGTTTGGCTCTTACAGCAAGCGTGAAGGCGAAGGCGGAGGTTTTTATCGTCGCGCACAAGACAGCCGTAACGTAACAGAAATTTATCCTGATGGCTTTTTACCGGTGATCACCTCAGATATTGACGATTTTTCGTTAGCACTCGGCGTAAAAGGTTTTGCTAATGAATGGAATTACGACGCTTCTGCTGTATACGGCCAAGATGCCTTTAACTTTGGTGTTATTGATAGCTTAAACACCTCATATGGACCTAGCAGTCAAACCAGTTTTGATGCCGGTACACTTACCTACGATCAGCTGACTATTAATCTTGATTTTAGCCGCGAGATTGATGCTGACTTTTTAGCTAGCGGAATTAACGTCGCAGTGGGTGCTGAGTATCGTCGTGAAGGCTACGAAATTCAGGCAGGCGAAGAAGCCTCATATGCACAGGGCACTTTTGGCCCTGGTGGCGCAGTAACCGACCCAGTTAATGGCCCATTTGGCTCTGCAGGTTCGCAAGTATTCCCAGGTTTCACACCTGAGTCTGCGGGTGATAACAGCCGCCATAATGTTAGCCTTTACGTTGATTTAGAAGCCTTTATTACAGATAACTGGAACGTTGCCGTCGCAGCGCGTTATGAAGACTACTCTGACTTTGGCGATACGCTTAATGGTAAAATTGCCACCCGTTATACGCTAACAGAAGATTTAGCATTACGCGGCTCTGTATCAACCGGCTTTAGAGCGCCCTCTCTGCAACAGCAATATTTTACTTCAGTGGCCACCGTGTTTGTTGATGGTATTCCAACACAAACAGGGACGTTTGCCCCAAGCAGTGATGTAGCCGTTGCATTGGGATCACCGGGCTTAGATGCAGAAGAAGCCACCAACTACGGGGTAGGTTTTACCTGGTCAACCGACTTTAATTTCAGCTTATCTGTGGATTATTACCAAATATTAATTGATGACCGTATTGTGTTATCAAATAACCTGTCGGGTGCAGGTGTAGCAAGCTTACTTGAGGGCACTGGAGCTAACCAAGGGCGGTTTTTCTTAAACGCGATTGATAGCAAAACCCGTGGCGTTGATGTGGTTGCCTCTTACAACCTAATGAGTGATAACTACGGTGATGTAGCGTTTAATTTAGGCTATAACTACGGCAAAAACGAAGTGACTAATATTATTGCCCCACCCGCTGAGCTACAAAGCGTAGGTGTTGAACAAGATAATTTGTTCTCGGGTAATGAACTGCGTCGTTTTGAAGTAAGTACCCCGCGTAATAAATACAACCTAAGCGCTACATGGACACTAAACGAATGGCGTACCACACTTCGCAGCACTCGCTATGGTGAAACACAAGACCCATCAGAAATTCCAGAGCGTAACGAAATGCTCAAGCCAAAGTGGATCACCGACTTAGATGTTGCCTATGCACTTAATAACAACATTACTCTGAGCTTAGGCGCGAATAATGTGTTTGATGTATACCCAGATCCAACGCGTGATTTAGTGAGCGATGTAACCACTTTCTCTCGTTTGTTCTCTTACTCGGGCTTTTCGCCATTTGGTTTTAATGGCCGCTATGTTTACGGCAAAGTTGAAATGAAATTTTAAGCTGCAGCTAAAAACAAAAAGCCACACTATTTAGTGTGGCTTTTTAATGAATTTGAACCCGATTAGATTTTAGTTAACCAACCGTGTGTATCTTCACTTTTACCCCATTGAATATCGTTCAATGCTTGACGTAAACGTGCTGTTGTTGGTCCTGGTTCACCATTACCCACTTTGTATTCTTTATCGTTATGGATAAACGTACCTACTGGTGTTAATACTGCTGCAGTGCCTGAAAGTGCTGCCTCTGTACCTGGTTTTGCTGCACGCTCTAAAAGCTCAGTTACGGTAAAGTTACGCTCGCTTACCGTCATTCCTAAATCTTTCGCAATGGTTAAAATACTATTACGAGTAACACCATGTAAAAAGGTGCTGTCGAGTGCTTTAGTAATGATTTCGTTGCCATCAATTAATATGAAGTTGGCCGCGCCGGTTTCTTGCACATCGCCACCTGGGCAAAATAAAATTTGGTCGGCTTTATATTTAGTGCGCGCTGCTGATATTGGGCCAAGCGCGCTAGCATAGTTACCACCGCTTTTAATCATACCCATATGCGGGGCACAGCGCATGCCGTCTTCTTCTAATAAAACACGTAGCGCGGTAGCACCACCTGAAAAGTAGTCACCCACTGGCGATAATAACGTATAAAGCAATGAACTCATTGAAGGCGCAGCCGCTTTGCCAATGGCAGCTTCCGTACCAATGTGGGTTGGGCGAATATACATAGAACCAGGAGGAAGCGGCGTTTCATCGGCGTATTCACGAACAATATCGATGATCATTGTTTTTAGCATCTCGCCATCAACAGCAGGTAAACTTAATAATTCAGAACTTTGCTGCATACGCGCAATATTTGCATCCATTCTAAAAATATTTACCGAACCATCTTCATGGCGAAAGGCTTTTAAACCTTCAAAACATGTACTTGAATAATGAAGAACGTGTGCACCTGCATGCAACTCAAGCTTATCGCAAGGAACAATTGAGCTTTCGCCCCACTGATTGTCAGAAAACTTAGCTTGAATCATCTGCGGCATAAACACAGTACCAAATGCGGCCATTTTTATTCTCTCTTGTGTGGTCTATTTTTCTCCATTGTATGACAACCCGCTACTATTTAACCATAGCAAAACAGGGTGTTTTTAAATTAATTAGACGAATTTTTTGCATGTACTGATGATTATTTAACCAAAAAAGCACTTACTAACTCTTTAATGCAATAATCAGCTAACAATTTAAGGTTAGCTGATTATTTAATGCATACATCATAATAGCGGCTATTTTATTAACCTCTATTTAAATGAATAACGAAATATACGTTTTAACACTGACGTATATTGGTGAAAAAAACCGCCGGTGTTGTATGCAATGCCCTGCTTTTGTAAAGCAGCTTGCACTTGTGGTGCTATTTCTTGGTAGCGTGACGATGGCATATCAGGAAATAAGTGGTGTTCAATTTGAAAACTCAAGTGCCCCGTTAAAATATGAAACCAACGCGCCCCTTTAATGTTTGACGACCCCAGCGCTTGGCGATAATACCATTGACCTTGACTTTCGTTTTCACAATCTTGCTCGTAAAAGGTATGGGTTTGCTCGGTAAAATGGCCACAAAAAATAATGGTTGATGTCCATAAATTACGAATTAGGTTCGCCAATAAGTTACCGCTTAGCACCCATAAAAACAGAGGCCCCGCTAAAAGTGGAAACAAAACATAGTCTTTAATTAATTGGCGCGCGCCTTTACTAAAAAAGCGTTTTTTTAACGTGCTATGCGCTACAGCGCCTTTACGGTTTGGCTTCTTTTTACCTATAAATACTCGCTCACCCGCCAGCTCATGATACGATACGCCCCACTGAAACAGCACGCTTAAATTTAAATAGGTAATAAACTGCCATGTATTTTTTAATCGCCATTTAAAGTCGTTGCTTAATCTTAATAAGCCATAACCAAAGTCACGATCTTTGCCGATAATATTAGTGTAAGTATGGTGCTCAAAGTTATGAACGCGGTTCCAGCTTTGGCCGTCGCAGGCTATATCCCACTCGTATGTTTTTGAATTAAGCTGTTTGTCGTTCATCCAATCGTATTGACCATGCATTACATTGTGGCCAATTTCCATATTATCGAGGATTTTAGCCAAAGCCAGTAATAACACACCCGCCACCCAAAGTAAGGGCTGAATAAAACCAAGCATTAATAAAATGCGCCCACCTATTTCGCACAGTCGCTGCTTGCGGACAATAGAGCGTATATAATTAGCATCCTTTTGCCCTACTTTGGCAAGCGTCGACATTTTTATACCATCTAAATCTTCGGCTAATTGTTGATAATTTATGGTTGTCATAGCTGTAACTCCAAATCACTGACCGCTTGGCTAACACACAGTTGAATTAACTGCTCGCCGTTATCTGATAACTCACCGGTTTTTAAATTGCGCACCACGCCCGTTTTTTTAATGCACTGGCATTGATGACAAATACCAATCCCACACCCTCGCTGCACAGGTAGTTTTTTTGCCTCAAACTGAGTTAACAACACCTCATTCGCTGCTACGTCGTGGTGATCATTATTAATTTTTACAGTAAATTGACTGTCATCATTTAAGCTTGGCAATGCAAGGCTAAAGGCTTCTTGGTAATAGGTTAAATGATGCTGGTTTGCAAAATGTGCAATTTTTTGCATAAACGCTGCTGGCCCACAGCAGTAAATATCAGGATTGTCACCGATGTTTATATGCGTAGTTAATTGCGGGCTCTTATCACGAGTGAGTAACAAGTAAGAAAAATGCACATAACGCTCTGCTAATGCGGCAAGTTCTTCAACGCATTGGTGCTCATTAGCTTTTGCAAAATACAGTAATTTAATGGTGTGTTGAGTATTTGCTAATTGCTGGCTAAGCATTGCTAGCATAGGTGTAATACCCGAGCCACCAGCAACAAAGGTGCTGGCTTTATGCCAGCTTTTAAATACAAAGTCGCCACTTGGCGCAGAAATATTACACCACGACTGCGCTTTTAATGCGTTTTGCAACTGAGCTGTAAAACGTCCTTGCTCATTGGTTTTAATTAAAGCTCGCAGCAATCCGGTTGCTTTGTATTGCGCGGGGCTGCAAGCAAGCGTAAATACACGGGTAAGCAAACGCCCGTTGAGCTCAAGCGTTAAACTAATATGCTGGCCCGCAATGTGGGCGCGCCACTGTTTATTGGGTTTAAGCGTTACACTTAAAAACTGACCACTCAACGCGTGTACATCAATAATTTGCGCACGAAAAAAGCCGGCTCGCCATGCAGGTTTAACGACCTGTATTAAAGGCTCTATGTAAGCGGCAAAGCTTTGATGGTGTAAAAACCATTTTGAAAATTGGTCTAATACCGAAGTTAGCATGGTTATTAATTCTCTACTTAAATCGACTACCCATCACTTTGTGTTAAGCGAATTCACGCAAACACATGTGCTGGGCTTTAAATATTTGAGCCTACACGTGTAAGCTCAACTTTCAGCGCACAAGTGTACGCTCGAATTTTTAAATTTCAACCCTAATAGAGTAATTATTCAATTTTTTTAAAGCGGTCTTTAATTCCTATACCCGTAAAGTTAGTAAACACCTGAGGGACATAAACAAGCTCATTAAGCTAAAAACCAACATTAAAGCGGTTAAATAGCGTGCAATTTCATTCATCCCAAATACTTAACACTGTGATTAATAGCGTGCTAAGGTAGTTAAAATTTAGTTAATTTTGGAAGCCATTATGAACAAAGTAACAACGCGTAAAAAATTTTCTACACTCGCCACAGCCAGTTGTGCATTGGCATTTTCGGCGCTTACCAGCCTTAGTGCTCATGCAGTTGATTTTAAAGAACTGGATAAATTAGCGCTTAATGTAAAACCGGTCACTGTTGCCCAAGGGATTTCTATTCCCTGGGCTATTGAGGCTCTACCAAACGGTGATTTATTAATAACCGAGCGCAGTGGCACCTTATATTTATTGCGTAAAAATACCACCAGCTTAACTAAAATTTCTGGGCTACCTAAAATTGATGCCAACGGCCAAGGCGGCCTACTTGATTTAGAGCTGCATCCTGATTTTGCTAATAATCAATGGCTGTATATCACTTACTCAAGCAGTGAAGGTGACGGTGCTGGCAGTAACACCGCACTTATGCGCGCAAAATTAAGTAACGATCACAGCCAATTACGCGAGCCACAACAATTATACAAAGGCGAGCATAATTCTAAAAAAGGCCAGCACTACGGCAGCCGTATTGTGTTTGATAGCCAAAACTATGTGTATTTTTCGATTGGCGATCGCGGCTCGCGAGATATTAACCCACAAGATTTAAGCCGCGATGGCGGTAAAATTTATCGTTTACACGACGATGGTAAAATTCCAACCGACAACCCATTTGTAAAACAAAAAGACACAAAATCAGCGATTTGGTCTTACGGGCATCGTAACCCACAAGGCATGTGGTTCGATAATGAAAATAATGTATTTTGGGCACACGAACACGGCCCCCGTGGCGGCGATGAGCTTAATATGATTAAGCCTAAAACTAACTACGGCTGGCCAGTGGTAAGCTATGGTATTAACTACAGTGGCACCTCGTTTACCGATTTAACCGAAAAATCAGGCATGCAAGCGCCCACATTACAATGGACACCCTCTATTGCTCCTTCAGACATGCTGCTCGTAAAAGGTGACAAGTATCCTGAGCTTAAAGGAAAATTTTTACTCGCTTCAATGAAATACGCGTTTATTAGCGTACTTGAAATAGCAGATGGCAAGGTCGTTAAACAAAGTAAATTACTGGAAGGCATTGGTCGTATTCGCAGTCTAGCACAAAGTGATGATGGCACTATTTACTTAGGATTGGACGGCCAAGGCATTATGCGCCTTGACCCACAATAATCTTTTAATAAGCTAATTACAGTAACAGCAAACTTTTTGCGCCTTCACTGCGTATTGTTACTGTAACTAGCTAATAAACAACGAGGGTGTTGATGTTTTCATTTTTAAAGCCAGATCCAATCAAAAAATTACGTAAAGAATACGACGCAAAATTAGAACAAGGCATGCAAGCGCAAAGAAAAGGCGATATAAAAAGCTACGCTATGTTAACCGACGAGGCTGAAAAAATTTGGAATGAAATAGAAGCACTCGAAGCCAAAAAAGCCCAGTAAACATTTAACCAAATGAGTTTAAACTTATCCCCCGCATTAACAGCGCGGGGTTTGTATTTCCCCCATCACATTATTACAGCCCTATTGTTACGACACTCAAAAGTCATTTATTTCTCGCATAATCATTTGTTTACATTAAAGTTAATTAGTGTAATTATTAACCAATAATTACACTAATTAACTTTAATGTAATTATTAACCAATAATTACTTTCCTCTGTTTGAGGGATATCCACTTTTAGGTCACAGGGTATTTATGGAATTTAAGCAAGCACAAAAAGACATGGATCTCGCCTATTTTGGTGGCGCAACAGGTGTTGTTATTTCTGGGTTAGTTTGGTGTTTTGCTGGTTTAATTGCAGTACTGTATTCAACTAAAGCGAGTATGCTTACCCTGTTTATTGGTGGTATGTTTATACACCCGCTGGCTATGTTGCTATCAAAAGTACTTAAGCGCCCTGGACAACATGACTCCACAAACCCATTAGGCAAACTTGCTTTAGAAAGTACCGTTATTTTATTTGTTGGTTTTTTCCTCGCCTTCTATGTTTCTAAGCTGCATCTGCAATGGTTTTATCCAATAATGCTGTTGGCAATGGGTGTGCGTTATTTAATTTTTAATACTTTATATGGTGCAAAAGTTTATTGGCTTTTAGGTGCTGTGCTTATGCTAGCGGGAGTAGTTTGTATATTATTAAATGCTAACTTCGTCATTGGTGCTTTTGTTGGCGGCATAACAGAAGTTATATTTTCTATTGTGATCTTCAATAAATCAAAAGAGTCAGCAGTAAAAGCCTCGTAGCGAATTGTTATCTAAAAGGAAAGTTACAGATAAAGATACTCTTAGCTTAACACTATGCATCATTAACTTTAACGTCTCCATTATTTAAAAAATAGAAGTACACTGTCAGCACAAATTTAACTTAAATTTTTGCTAACAGTCCACTAATTCTCTGGCTATTTATATTCTATCTTAGCGGTTAATCGATTAAATAAACTAGGGAAAAACCGTTTTATAAACGGTGCCCAACCGCTTAACCCTTGGCCTATTACCACTTCGTCTTTTTTATTATAGATTGCGGTGAGCATTTTCGATGCGGCTACATTTACATTCATACCATTTTCTATTGAAGGCTCAGGTTTGTTTTGTGCCTCTCCTTGCCCGTTCAATGAATTATGGGCAATCGCTGTTTTAATTGAGCCAGGGCAAATAGTTAAGCAATGTATATTGTGCTGCGCGACTTCGGCGCGTAAGCAATCCATAAAGCCTACTACAGCGTATTTACTGCCTGAATAACCCGTTCTAAACTTAGAGCCCACTTTGCCTGCCACGCTACTAATAGCCACTACAGAACCACTTTTTCGCGCCACCATTGAAGGTAGCACTGCTTTAGTGAGTGCAATTAAACCAAAGTAATTTACTTCCATGAGTTGGCGGTACACTTTAAAGTCATTTTCTAAAAATAAACTACGCTGTGATACGCCACCATTATTTATTAAAATATCAATTGGGCCTAAGCTATCTATTTTCGCTGATACATCCTGCAGTACAGTTTCGGGCTTTGATAAATCAAGGGGAATAACACGATGCCCCTCGCCTTTTAACTTGTCTTTTACTTGGTTGAGTTTATCGATATTTCGCGCTGATAAAATAACCTTCGCACCTTGCTCTGCAAATTGTTTTGCAAGCTCTTCACCAATACCTGATGATGCACCGGTGATCCACACTGTTTTATTATTATAATCCATGGTTTACCTTATAGTCTTTGACTGATTATGCTTTAGTTGGGCCCGCTATTTCATTAACTTGCTGTTCTAAATTTTTGTAAAAGCCCATTAAAAATAACAGCTCTGCGGTGACATACAAAGGGCCAATAATTAAGCCTACTAAATCATCAACAAAAGCGGGCTTTTTGCCTTCAAAATAATGACCAATAAACTGTAACACCCAGCCAAATACAAACACACCCACACCAATCGTCAGCCAAGATGTAAAGGGCATTGCGGCGATAGGCTGCGCTGCCACTAACAATAAAGTAAAAATGATGCCCATGATTAAACCTAGCGAAAAGCTAAGCATAAAATAGTAAACCACACTGGCAAGGACAAAAAGCTGCGCCCCATCGACATTAAAACTCCCTAGAGGAATTTCAACACGCGCTAGTAAGCACAATGCCGCAAATACAATCAGTGGAATACCAAAAAAGTGAGTTAATACGTTACGCTTTGAACGATGATACAAGCCATACTGGCCAAGTTGTTGTTGTAGAGTTTTCATCGGTTGATCCCGTTGTTATTTTTATAAGCAAAGTTCACCTTATAAAAAAGTGCGCACAATAACAACAAATACCGATGGTTATAAATTAAAAGGCTAACTAATGGCTCTCTAATTGGGTATTGATGTAAACTATTTGAAATAAATGTTTAACTGTTGGCCTTTGTAATATAAGGAAATCATCATGTTATTAAAAGCCCTAGCCATAGGCTTATTACTTGCTTTAGGCGAGATAATTAATGGCAACATTCGGGTGCGAGTTCTGCATCGATTATATGGGCAACGACGCGCTAAAACACTTAGTTTACTCTCAGGCATCGCCATTATTTTTGCTATAACTTGGTTAGCCCTGCCATAGGTTACCCCTACAAATTACCTAGATTGTTTTAAATTAGGCTTAATGTGGCTAATAATAATGCTTAGTTTAGATATTTTTGTGGGTAGGTATTTATTTAAATATAAGTGGCAGAGAATTTTTGATGACTTTAATCTCTTTAAAGACAACTTGCTTAGTGTAGGCATGTTGATACTTTTTATATACCCAAGCTTGGTTTTTTGGTTGCAGATGAAAGTTATGGTTTAGATCACTGCTCTAAAAGCGCAGCGTCTCTTCGCTCTCTTTGTGTATTAATCACTTAAAAATAATTTAAACTGATAGAAATGAATGAGGAATAAATGAGTAGAAAAAATTTATTTATTTCAGCCGCTTACTTTAAAAGCACAGCGTCCCTTCGCCCTCTTTGTAAATTGATCATAAAAAACAGTATGAACTGAGAGAATTGAATGAGAAGAAAACGAGAAGCCATAAAAAGTATGCTTTAGATCACTGCTCTAAAAGCGCAGCGTCTCTTTGCCCTCTTTGTGCATAATTCTTAAAATCTATTTAAAATCAGAAGTAAATGAGCTTGCAACGTGTCGTTATCTAAGCTAACGCGGTTACAAGCTTGCCTTTTTCATGCGTAGGTTGCATGGCCATTCGATCAGTGCCTTTTTCGTATTCTTGCTCCAGCATTTTTTGTAACTCTGCAAGCTGCTCTTTAATGGTGTCTATATCAGCACCTTGCTCTTGAAGCTTTTCTGCCAATGCTTCGATTGCTGCTTTTAACTCAGCAATTTTTTCTTTATCAACCCCTAATCGTTGATAAATAAGCGCCTCTTGCGCATTTTCTAAAAAGCTTTTGTCTTGTGGCTTAGTGCTTGCGATTTGCGTTTGTTCGCTATCGTTGGTTTTAGCTGTTGCCGCAGGGCCAGAAGTTGCCACTACTTATTCAGCTTTTGCCGGTTTATTTATTGTACTAACATAAGTACTATATTGATTTTTAAAGGTTATTGATGTCATCAGCTCAAATCCATTTTTGCGTTAAAATATCTATCTTTAACTATTTTAACTTAGATACTTGTATGTGAATAACTACAGCAACTTTAATACCAACTTATATTTTTTCGCTTCGCTTTAACTCTTTATTTTAAATTAAGCCCATTTAGCTCATTACGCACCCATTGCTTATCGAGATATTGCTCTAAATTCAGCTGGGCAAATTTTAAAAAGCTGCGCGCAGCATGAGAAATATGCCTGTCTGTGCGCACTACAAAATACCAATGGCTGGCTAAGCAGGTGTCGGTTACATTGAGCACTTTAAAACTGTTATCGCCTTTTGGTAATACATGATGGGAAAGCACAGCAATCCCCATTCCCGAGGAAACAGCAACTCGTATGGCTTCGTTACTGGCCATTTTCACTATCACTAAGGACTAAACCACGGCTTTGTAATTCGCTTTCAAAAAGCATACGCGTAGCAGAGCCTGGCTCTCTTAATAAAAATCGATATGGCATTAAATCAGCTAATGTTAATGCTTTTACATCGGCAAGCGGATGATCAAGCGGCACAATAAAAACTAAGGGGTTATGTAAAAAACGTGCAGCTTGGGCATGTTCAAGTGATGGTGGGTGGCTAAACACATAAATATCGTCTTCCCCACGTTCAAAACGCGCTAACACTGCAGAGCGGTTGCCAATGGTAGCTCTACATGGGGGGTGGGCATTACTGTATGGCCCAAGTAACTTAGGTAAAATATATTGTGCAGTGTTTACCATGGCAATGTTACAGCGCCCGCGCTCCCCGCCTTTAAGCTAGGCTAAATAGTCTTGGTAATCATCAAAGTGGCCAAACACTTGCTCACAAGTTCTAAATAATTGTAAGCCAGCCTCGGTAACCTGTAATTTTTGCTGTTGCATAGCAATTAAAGGCTCATTAACGGTTTTTTGTAAGCGCTTAATTTGCAAAGAAACGGTAGGCTGGGTTAAATGCAATTGCCGAGCTGTTTCGCTAATGGAGCCGGTTTTAACTACACTCATAAAGACTTCGAGTAGCCTAAATGATAGTTGCCTTATGTTCATTACTCACCTCATAGATTTTTATCTATAAGATACTATCATTCATTTTATTATTTACTATACAAAGATAGGTTTACAATAGCGCCGCTTAACAAATTGAGTAACTAATAACAAAAAGGAGAACAGTGTGCCTGATATCGTAGTCATGTTTTTTATTTTAGGATTAGTGGCGGGGATTTTACGTTCTGATTTAGCGATACCTAAAGCCACTTATGACACACTAAGTCTATTGTTAATGCTCACCATAGGGTTAAAAGGTGGCATGGTGCTGCATGGAAACTTAAGCTGGCAGCTTCTTCCTGAAATGGCCTCGGTTATGTTACTCGGTGGCCTTATTCCCCTCACTCTTTACCCTATTTTAAAATATGTCGTTAGACTCAGTGTGGCCAATAGCGCCAGTATTGCCGCGCATTATGGCTCGGTAAGCGCAGGTACCTTTGCAGTTGCATTGGCTTATGCAGAATCGGCTAAATTAGAGGTAGGTGCTGAGGTTACACTGTATTTAGTGATGCTCGAATTACCTGCTATTATTGTCGGTTTAATGCTGTATCGTAAACTCGATAAACGACATAGCCAAAGTAATACACTGTCACTCAAAGCGCTTTGGCACGAAACACTTACTAACAAAAGCGTGATTTTGTTAGTTGGCGGTGTGATCATCGGAATGATGTATGGCACACAGCAAGGCAGTCAAGTAACCAGTCTTTTAACCAGTAGTTTTAAAGTAGTACTGGCTTTGTTTTTACTTGAAATGGGTTTAGTGGCTGCGCAAACTCTGCGCCCATTTCCTTGGCAGCATTGGAGACTCGCTGCATTTGCTATTATCACTCCGCTATTTTTAGGTACTATCGGCGTGGCTGTAGGCACACTATTAAAATTAGAATTAGGCTCGGTGGTGATACTCGGTAGTTTAGTGGCTAGTGCGTCTTATATTGCAGCCCCTGCGGCAATTAAAGCAGCCGTTCCCAAGGCTGATATTGGCCTAGCTATGCTCAGCTCTTTAGGGGTAACGTTTCCGTTTAATGTGATTGTTGGTATTGGTTTGTACCATAAGCTTGCGCTTACCATGCACTAAAATAAACACCAATAAAAGCCCAACATGGGCTTTTATTTTTTAACTATACCCCGCCATTACTACGTTATCACCCTCTTTAAAAAATCAACAAATATAAAACAAAAACGCTAACTTATTTCTACAATCAGATTGCAATTAAGCGATTAGTTTACGTAAAAAAACATTTTAAAAATTATTTTGATTGAGCAATTAAAAAACACTTTACTTGGTATAAAAAGCAGCATAAATTCGCAGCCAAATTAACCTGCTTCAAATAATCGCGCCACTATCACACCTAAATCAGCAATTATTTAAACCCTTTTTATCGGAATAATCTAATGGTGGAACTTGCCGCTAATAGTAAATCAAATAATCCTTTAGCCCCTGTTATTGGTTTATCTTTTTTTGCTATTGCTTCGGGCTTTTTAATGAGCCTGATCCCGTTATCACTGAGTGCTTTTAAGTTAAGTATTGATCTTGCGCCTTGGCTTGCCAGCGTCTTTTATTTTGGTTTACTTATTGGCGCGCTGTGTATTGAGCGTGTGGTAGTAAAAATTGGCCACCGTATGGCATTTATCGCATTTTTAATGTTGCTGATCATCAGTGTTATTGCACAGATTATATCCCCTACAGCCACAATGTGGTTAATTGCTCGCTTTGTTGCTGGTATTGCTGTTGCGGGAGTATTTGTAGTGGTTGAGTCGTGGTTGTTAATGGCGAATACACCTAAGGCGCGAGCCAAACGCTTAGGTTTATATATGACCTCTTTATATGGTGGCAGCGCTGTGGGGCAATTAGCAATCACACCGCTTGGCACTGAAGGTGCCGTACCGTATTTATTTGTCGTGGCCCTTTTGGCGTTGGCTATTTTAGCTCCATTATTAATTACCACAGGCCAACCTAATGCTCAGCAATTACAAAAGCTGCCACTTAAAGAGTTAAAAACTCTCAGCCGCCCTGCTATTTTAGGCTGTTTAGTATCAGGATTATTACTAGGCCCTATTTACGGGTTATTACCTGTTTATATAGCCGCGCAAACTGATCAAGCCCAATATACCGGCTTACTTATGGCGGTGATTATTTTAGGTGGCATGCTGGTGCAACCTTTAGTGAGTTATTTATCAACCCGTATTATAAAAAGCTTACTTATGGCTATTTTTTGTTTTGTTGGTGCTGCCAGCGTAATGGGAATATTAAACGCACATAGCTTTGGCGGATTAGTTGTAAGTTACTTTGTATTAGGTGCGTGTAGTTTTGCACTTTATCCGATTGCAATTACTTTGGCGTGCGACTCGTTACCTATGGCAAAAATAGTGTCAGCAACTGAAATAATGCTGCTCAGCTACAGTGTCGGCTCTGTATTAGGCCCGTTGTTGGCAACGCATTTTTCTGAAACAAGCCATGGTGTGCTTATTTATTTAGGTGGTTGTTTAATTACCACCTGTATTTATATGCTCTTAAAAAGTATGAAAAAAATACCCACAGGTAACACCCCTGTTGCAGGTTAATTAACGCAATAAACCGCTTAAGCTTATTCGTTTGCCACTAAGCGGTTTATACCTGCGCTACCACTTTACTGGCTATGTTTTTTAACTCTTTTAGCTCAATTTGATGCTCGTTTATGAGCTCGTCAACAAAACAGCTGCGGTTGTTGTCATCACTTATGATAAACACCTTGTGTTTAGCACGAGTGAGCGCCACATAAAATAAGCGTCGCTCTTCGCTATGGGCATACAAATCTTTAGCGGGTAAGAGAGCTTCTAACATTGCAGGCGATGGCTTAGTGCTCGGAAATCCAAATTGCCCGCCATGCATACCTAATATAACTACATAATCGGCTTCTTTACCCTTTGAACCATGAAAGGTATCACACTCAATTTGTAATGAAGAAAAGGTTTGCTGCAAGGCGTTAATATCGGCTTTAGTAGGTAACTGAAAGCGATAGCGTGCCAGTAAATACACAACAGCGGGCTTATTTTTGTTGATAGTGTCGAGTAAATGGGCAAGTGCACCATTATTTAGCTCAGCTATTTTTGTATTTTTGCTTGAGACAACATTCGCTGTTTTTAATACGCTAATAGCGGGCTTTGTCACTTGTGATAACGAGTTAATTTGCTTAGCTAACTGGGCAGGGTTTTTCATGATAAAACATGAAGCAACCTCACTAATTTTATTATTAAAACGAAACGTAACATCCAGTATAGTTTGTGTGGTAAAACCAAAATGTGCGGCAAATTCTGTGGTCAGGCGCATATCAGCACCACTAAAACGGTAAATAGCTTGCCAGTCATCGCCTACTACAAACAATGAGCTTCTAGGCTTACTATCGCGCAGCGCTTTAACCAACGCCGCACGCGTAGGCGATATATCTTGAAATTCATCAACCATGATATAACGCCAAGGTGATATAAACTTTCTTGTATTAACATAATCGAGGGCTTTGAGGATCATATCGTCAAAGTCTATTTCACCTTGAGTATCTAAATAATGGTTATAGTTGGCTAGTAATGGCTTTAATAATTTCCAAGCCTGCTGTATCTGCTTTGAATCGTTCTCAAGCGTTATATTTGCTGTTTTATACACGCTAATTAATTGACTAAATAAAGTCGCTAATTTGGTTAAATAACCGCCAGCTTTTATCTCTTGTAGAAGCGCTATATGATTAGGCTTTGCAGTGCTTAATTCAAACCCACTTTTAACGTCATTAAGATTGTTATTTATATAGTTCACCAGTGCTTTAGCATACTGTGGCTTAGCATTAGCAAGCGATTCAAAACACCCTTCAACCCATTTTATTTTAGCTTTTTCGTTTTCAGCAAGTTTAGATATTTTAGGTGGCTTGCCCTCAACCTCAGTAATAATAGTTAAACCTAAGCTGTGAAAAGTAGCTGTTTTTATAGCCTGCATATTCAGCTTAGTTTTAATGCGTTCGTCCATTTCACTGGCGGCTTGCTTGCCATAGGCCAATAATAAAATATCGCTGTAATTAGCTTGATTACTTTTAACTAAATAGCCAGCTCGCGTCACCATTACACTGGTTTTACCGGTGCCGGCTCCGGCTAATACGAGGTTATTATCGTCATCAATAATGCATGCCCGCCTTTGCTTTTCAGTAAGTGGGTTTGCTTCAACGTTATCGAAAAAACCAGCATAACGCTGCAACTGTGTCTGTGTGTATTTATGCTGTAAAAAGCGAGTTAATGAATCGCTCCACTGACTATATTGTTCGAGCAGTTTTATTTGCGTACTAACAAGTGCCAATGCCTCACTCTTTTTTATCCAAGGTAACCAGCGGTTGTATTGCTGTTTAACGCGCTGTTTTATATCTGCCACATAGGATTGACGCAAAAATTGATGATGTGCAAATTGGTTAATGCCCTCTAGCAGCTCATTTAATGGTTCAATATTATTATTGACCCATAGCTGATCCGTTTTGGCTTTAAGTATGCGGTGACTGCCATAGGCCCTCATCCACACTCGATACTGCCCAGACTGTGTTGCAAAACGCAGTGTTTGCCCAAGCACCCCATATTCATAACAAATAGGCGAGGTTAAATCGCACCAACTCAGTGTATCTGTGTGCTTTTTGTTGTTGATGACTAAACCTTGTTGATCAATATCAACAGTGCGGTGTGGGGTAAACAGGCGGCCAAATACGCTGGGGGAAATAGAATTCATTAACAGCAGAATTCCTTTATAAAAATAAACCAATTAGCGCTATTTTAAGGGAATAATGTTTATAAGTGTAATAAAAATAAAGATAAATAATGGCGCGGTGCCTGCTACACCATTATTTAGCCGATGCTGGGTTTTTAATAATCTAAAAACAATTTAATTAACGCTTTTTTGTAACCTAACCCGCTTATTGGCGACTGCTACTGAGCCCTAACCTAATGTATCAATAATAATTATTTCACACTCTGTTGTTGCAGTTAGCGTGATAAAATCAGCATGAGTGACCTCAGCACCATCCCCTTTGTTCATGGTAATTACACTGCTTTTGTCATCTACAGTAAATACACCATCAGATGCAAGTACATAAGCTTGATGATCAATACGCTGAGTGATGGTGGTACCTTTTGCAATCTTTCCACCATAAATGCGTGCTTGTTGACTGATAAATAAGGTGTTACCCGCATCTTCTGCATAACCCGACACTAAAAGCGTAAGCTCGTTAGCTACGTCGGTCGGAAATTTTTTACTTTCCCAACGCGGCGGCACATCTTGTTTATTACTTTGAATCCAAATTTGATAAAAAGTAAGTGGCTCATTGGTACGATTATACTCAGCCTGCACTCATTACCTGCACTTCACCTTGCTCGGTTATGCCTTTATTACCCATACTATCTTGATGAGTAATGGCACCACTGCGTATGAAACTAATAATTTCCATATTTTTGTGTGGATGCGCTCCAAAACCCATTTCAGGTGCAACCCAATCATCATTAACAACGCGTAATGTACCAAAGCCCATACGTGCCGGATTATAGTAATGTGCAAAACTAAAATGATGTTTAGATTTAAGCCAACCGTGATCGGCACTGCCTAAACTATTCTTTGGATAATGATTGATCATGGTCTTTCCTCAAAAAGAATAAACATTAATTAATATGGACGTTCACGGTCGTGTGGAGCATCAAAATGATGCTTTGCACCCAGCGGTACTATTTGTGTTGGATTAATCGTTAAGTGGCTTACATAGTAATGCACCTTTGTGTACTCTAAATCGACGGTTTCTTTAACACCCGGTACTTGGTACAGCTCGTTAACGTAATTGCTAATATGGTGAAACTCGCTTAATTTTTGACGGTTACACTTAAAATGCCCGTGATACACCGCATCAAAGCGAATGAGGGTTGTAAATAAACGCCAATCAGCTTCTGTAATAACATCACCAACGAGATAGCGCTGCTTAGCTAAACGCGCTTCTAGCCAGTCTAAACTATCAAATAGTGCGGTGTAAGCCTCGTTGTAAGCTTCTTGTGTAGTAGCAAAACCGGCTTTATATACGCCGTTATTGATGGTGTTATAGACACGGTTATTCACGGCTTCGATTTCTTCACGAAGTGGCTCTGGATAATAATCATCAGTATTGCCAGTGAGCTCATTAAACGCACTATTAAGCATACGAATGATCTCTATTGATTCATTATTTACAATAGTTTGCGTTTTTTTATCCCATAAAATCGGCACAGTAACCCGCCCTTCATAACTAGGATCGGCTTTTAAATACAATTGATAGGCGTAATCTAAGTTATAAAGTGGATCGCCCTGCTCGCCAAATTCCCAGCCGTTTTCCATCATGGGAGCTTCAACTATACTCATAGAAATAATGTCTTCGAGCTGCTTTAATTTACGAAAAATAATCGTTCTGTGCGCCCATGGGCACGCCAGCGATACATATAAATGATAACGCCCCGCCTCAGGGGTAAATTTGCTTTGTGGCGCTGATGAAATAGTATCCCTAAAACGGCTGTCTTGGCGTACAAATTTACCGTCGCTTTTTTCGGTGTCGTACCATTTATCGACCCATTCACCGTTAACAAGTAATCCCATGTCCGTCTCCTCAGTATGTAAAATGTGCCAACCTTACGCAGATTGGCAGCTTAAAGTTCAATCAGTTATGTGATCAGCTTATTGGTTTAATTTGTGATAAATTTTTCCATCAAGGGATAGCTTTCCAGCCCCTTGAATAAATAAGGCCAAGGTAATTGCCAACAACGATAAACCAAACTCGTAACCGTTGTTGCTCATAAATAAGCCGTTATCTATATGTACGGTAAAAATAGCAACTACCATAGTGATAGCCAGTACAAAACTCGCAGGACGCACCAGCAAACCAACGATGAGTAGTAATCCACCAAAAAATTCAGCGCCACCCGCCATTAATGCCATTAAATAGCCCGGTGCTAAGCCAATCGACTCCATCCATTGCCCTGTGCCTTCCAAGCCATAGCCACCAAACCACGCAAACAGTTTTTGTGCCCCATGAGCACTAAACACTAATCCTGCAATAAGTCTTAATGGGAGTGTTGCAAAAGACTGTTCAGTTTTTGTGATGGCAGCTGTGATATTTTTAATCGTCATAATGTTTACCTGTATTGTTTCTGATGATTATGCAGCTATTGTATAAGTTGAATTAAAATTAAATAACTCCTATTATTTGCTTTATATGTTCAAATATTTTGAATAGTTAATATTTGGTATGATGATGAATACACCCCCTATTAGCATAGAAGCTTTACTGGTATTAGACGCCATTGAGCATCGTGGCAGTTATGCAGCCGCTGCAGAGCAACTTAATAAAGTGCCATCAGCCCTGTCGTATATTGTTAATAAACTTGAAGAGCAATTAAATGTAACTTTGTTTCAGCGCCAAGGTCGGCGAGCAGTTTTAACCCCCGCAGGTAAATATTTACTGAGCGAGGGGCGTAAAGTGCTCAATGCTATAAATAATTTATCGGAGCAAACACAAACCATAGCTAATGGCTGGGAGCCTAGAATACGGATTGCTTGTGACTCAATTATTGACGTAACTAATGTTTTTGCTGCTTTGCAACAATTTTTAATTGAACATAAAAGCATTGAAATTGATGTAAAAGAAGAGGTAATGAGCGGTACATGGGAGGCGTTAATAGAAGACAATGTTGACTTAGTGATTGGTGCACCCGCCCCCGTGCCTGCTCAAAAAGGGATCAGGGCAGTGAAAATAACGGATATTCAAAATGTACTTGTGGTTCACCCAACCCACCCTTTAGCAAAAGAGCGAAAACCCATCAAGCCTAGTGATCTTGGTCAATACACCACAGTGATAGTTCATGACTCTGCAAAACAAAGTATTCCGTGGTCAGCTAATTTAATCGAAGGTAGTCAACGTTTTTATGTAAGCTCCGTAAAACAAAAAATTACCGCTATTTTATCGGGAATCGGGATTGGTTATTTACCAGTAAACCTTATTGCTGAACATATTAAAGCTAAAAAACTTCATGTTGTGGAGCTCATTGAACCACGTCCTATTCAAGACTTATACCTTGCATGGAAAATAACCAACAAAGGTAAAGGATTAAAAAAATTGACTCAACTTTTAATCGACAATAATTTACAGACATGAAATAAGCCAACTACATAAATGCAAAAGCCCATGCTAACTAAATTAGCATGGGCTTTTTTAATCACTAATAGATGTTATAAAGCAAGATCTTGCTTAGCACGTGTTAAGTTGTGCGACACTAACTCGTTACCTGATATTTGCTGTGCTTCGTAAAAGTCAGATAACGCTGCGGTTTCGTTTTTAGCCATTAAACGGCCAACACCGCGGTTACTTAAAGCAAATGAAGTCAGCTCACGTACTTTAAAACGTGGGCCTGTACTTTGCTGTAATAATGTAATTGCTTTTGAACAAATTTCTTCAGCTTGGCTGTAGTTTTTTGATTTTACATTTAATGCGCAACTGTTAAATGCAACTTCGAATTTTTGTGGGGCTGTTGCAGCCTCTTCAATAACCATTAACTTGTAGTCACTTTGATCAGCCATTACAGCAGCTGAGCAAGTTAATAAAGAGCCAAGAGCGATGGTTTTGATAAGTGAGCGTTTCATGATTAGTTTCCTATTTGGTTAGTCGTGCTTGTTGCCGACAACTAAACTTTAGAGTGTTTACTTAATCTCGACAAACGATTAAAAACAAACCAATAAGTGAAAAAAACTAACCTATAGACTTTAGTCTAATTAAACTGAGCATATTCGTTTTAATAAAAGCGACAAATAACCGCTCGTTTAACTAGGCTGCAAACCCGGCATGATTATTTACTGATTTAAGTAATCAATAACTTCTTCTTGTAAATCAATATATTCATCTTCAGACATATTTAACTTTTTAAATATAAACGGTTCAAGGCGCTCCCAATCTTTAATTTTTTCATCACGTAAAATACTATTTACTATGCTTTCAGAGAGCTTTAACACACAAAAACAGAGCTGTTGATTAGGATCGGATGTGTCCTTAAGTAAACTTAAATCATGATGGCGTAGAATAAGCTGGCAAATATCTCTTGGTAAATGCCAACTCGATGCTAAGTAATAGCCGATAATGGCATGATTAGCGCCATAAACACGATCTTCAATATCAACTAAACTTTCTTTACTGCTTCTATTTGAACCATGCAGCACATTGACGTAGTCGTCATATTTAATCGCCATCGGAACTATGCCGCAATCATGAAATAAACCGAGAGTGTATAAATATTCAACTGGAATTTTATTTTTTACTCGCTGTCCAACAATCATGTTTACATTAGCAATTTCAGACGCGTTATCCCAAAAACGCTCTAAACTAATACAACATGTTTTTTGTAAAAACATTTGCTTTAATTTAAGCGCAGGAATAAGTGCTTCTATACCATTCCAACCTAAAAACATGATGGCTTGTTTTATGTCAGCAATGCTTCGCACTAAGCCGTAAGCGGGTGAATTAACAATTTTTAAAATAGCAGACGATATGGCCACATCTTTAGCAACTATATCTGCAGCAGCCATTAAAGACGGCTCATTTTGATGTGCTAATCTATCAAGATCATCTAAAATTTGCGGTTTTGGGGGAATAATAAAGTTTTTGTTTACATCAGATAATACCTGCTCATTAACGACAAACATCGATGTCTAGCCTCCAGCTAAGCTATATGGATTATTTATTTAATTCCATTTGAACTTTTATACTAGAAGTTGATTAGAGATTTATCAATTTGTAGGTGCTGAAATTGGTAGGGTAAAAATAATTTTTAAAACCAAAGCAGCACACGCCCAGTATATAGACGTGTGCTTTGAATACTAGCTTATTAGAAGTAATAGCCAATATTAATGTTGAAGCGACGCTCAGTTTCGCTGCTATCGCCCGCTAATGAGCCACCAACAAACGGCATGTTTTTACCATGAACTAAGTCAAAGTATGTAAATAAACCACCTGCAGCGACCGAGAAACCGGTTACGTTCATCCAGGTATCTTTGCTGTTGTCTGATTTGTCGTAAATAGCGCTGTAGTCATTATAAAACTGTAAGTTTGTTACTGCGCCCCATTGCACCGGCACACTGTATGCTACGTTTGCACTCGACATAGTTGCTTCCGCTGCCATGCTATCGTAAAACGAGTAAGCGCCTACAGCAATACGGTTTACGTTATCAATATCGTAGTTGTATTCGCCATGTTGTAATTGCAAGTTCCAAGGGCCCATATTACTGTTTAAGTGAAGCGCCCATGCGTTATAATCACCTGCGCGGTCAACACCATCATGCAAGCCACCAGCAAGCGCTGACACACCAATTTCAGTTTTACCACCCTCATGCTCTATGTGGTAGCCGTAACGACCTGAGAACGTATTATATTCACCAATTGGATTGGTCGGCTCAGCGTAAACACCATCACCAGCATCTCTAAAGCCAACAATGTCGTATGAATAGCGGTCGCTGCGGTTATCTACATAACCATCAACACCACCTAATTCATCATTTTTGAAAAAACCTAAATCAAGCTGCCAGTTATCGGCAATTTTACGCTTAAATAACACCCCTAAATCGTGGTCGTCTTCAAGGCCAACGTAATAGTTAGTGCTGAAAAAGTAGTTATGTGAATTGTAAGGCCAGTTACCAAAAGGAACCTGAGTAATACCGGCTTGAACTTGCCAATCATCAGCAAAATCGTAAGCTGCATAAGCGTATTTAACAGCGGTCATATAATCAAAAAAGCGAATTTCAGCGTTTAATTTTACATCACCAACGTCGCCTGAGAAATTTAAGCGAAAAATATCAAAGTCAAAATCGCCGCCGCGATTTTTATTGTCGTCATCATACGAGGTGTGGCTATAGTTGGTTCGAACAGCACCGCCAATTTTAATTCCCTGAGGCTTGTGTTCATGTTTAGCTACTTTAACTTCAGCTATATCTTCTTTCTGTTCAATGGTGCGCTCGATTGTCTTTTCACTTTTTTGCTCTGCTTTTGCAAGTTGCTTTTGCAGCATTTCCACTTGTTTTTGTAAGCTGCTTAATTGCTGCTTTACTTTATCAAGATCTGTATCTGCATGTGCCGGATGTGAAAAAACAACCATAGCCACTGCTAGTGCTAAAGGTTTCATAGGTGTCATAATTTGTCCTTGCTTGCCTTGTTGATATTATTAACTCGAACTTGGTCAGCGTGAGCTAAGTACCTGCTTGATTTTACATGTTGTTTTACAATGATAACGTATTTTTACAACTCTTCAATTACACTTTATGATTTTGCGCAACACACCAGCAACACACGCTGCTTTTTAGCGGGATAAGCATAACAATTAATCATCATTTTAATAAATGAAAGCAGCAGCTTGCAAAATTAAAGCTTAAAAAAATAGTAGGATGATCATGTACCTATTTTTAATGTGTTATTATTTAAAAACCATATTTAAAACAGCCAGTTTGTTGCTACATATATAAATTAAGGACTCTCCAAAAATGAAAAATAACGATACCTTTAACACAATTGCTACGTTAATTTTTAAGCATCTTTATAATAATTTCCCAAGCCCAACCCATTTAGATCCTGAGCAAGTAATTAGCGATGCATCAGATAAACAAAGTGAAGAAATTAAAGGCACAATTGCGTTTCTTATTCATGAGGAATATATTTTTTCAACGCCCAGCGCCACTTTTTTGCTAACCGAAAAAGGCTTTAGCCACGCTTTGTGTCCTAAGTTTTAAACTCACCACTTACAAAGCAATACCACAAAAAAAGCCCTAGCCATTAAAGCTAGGGCTTTATAATGATTTTTAACGTTTATTTTTTCTCTTTTTCTAAACGCTTTTTAAAACTCAATGCCGCATCGGCCGCCAGTAAGCACATAAATTCAGAACCATTATTTTGCTCACCCAGCCCTGCACCTATAACAATTTTAGGAACTAAGCGACTGTTACCTAAGCTCGTAAATACAACATTAACCTTTTTTGTAACGTGTTAATAATCAAAACATATTTTTATCTCTACATTTTTCTTATCACTATTTTCGCCTCTTCATTTATTTCACTGCTAGGCATTCTTATAATTGCTTTAGCCAATTCCATATCAAAATTTAATGCTAACTCTTCGAAAAGCTCATTTTTAGTAATTTCATCATATTGGTAGATATTATTTATTAACCTTGATAACGCATTATTTATTATCTTAAATTCATTACTTAAACAAAAATGATAGCCTAAAAGTATATTTAAACACTCTTCCTTATCTTTCATTTTTAAACAACGTTCAAAATCAGGTTTAATTTCCTCATTTATAGACACAACATAACGATGCAGTGCTGTACTTACATAAAAGTCTTTATTAAAAATCAATGAAGCCATTTCAGCAGCTGTAACCTCGCCACTTCCTGAATTAAAATTATCACAAACATTATTAGTCAGTAATTTTGATAAACTAATCCTATCAGCAGCACTAACTTTTCCATGTAATAAGTTAATTAAATCATTAGCAACGTTTGAGGACGTCCTTAAATCTATTTTTTTATTTATCTTATCGTTTAAATTGTTAATTCTGCGAGAAAAAATTTCTAGAGAGTTTTTCTTTTTTTCTTCATTTAATTGTAGATTTAGCAAGTTTCTCGTTAATTTCATTTCACTTTTTGTTGTTACCCAGGTCATCCAAAGTAAAACTATACTTACTAAAGCAAGAATAGGTGAAATTAAACCATTCATTATTGTTGCAGTATTATTCCATGCGCTTTGTGTATTTGAACGAATGGGAAATGCCTCCCTATACTCATTCAACAACAACAAGCAACATACAGACAAAGCAAACAGAATCAAATACGGGGTTATTTTTCTTACAGTTTCTAATCCTTTGCTCAACACTATCTAACCTCCGTAACACATATCTAACCTCCGTAACACATATCTAAAAAAATGTAATAATACACTAAATAATTTTATTAATAATAAGATTTAAACCATAAGTAATTTTTATAATATGTGAAATCTCAAGGTTGAGTTTTGATAACATTTTTAATCTAAATCTACAAACCTCTACTCCCCTATGCCATAATCTAAATAATTCATAAATTTAGTAACTTGGCGGTGTGTCAACCGCTTCAAGCTAA
Organism: Pseudoalteromonas sp. S3260; assembly: GCF_005886925.1. Lineage (NCBI taxonomy): Bacteria > Pseudomonadati > Pseudomonadota > Gammaproteobacteria > Alteromonadales > Pseudoalteromonadaceae > Pseudoalteromonas > Pseudoalteromonas sp. S3260. The sequence goes on along the minus strand of NZ_PNCV01000012.1, from coordinate 16,812 downwards.
CTTACAGGGTGTTTAAATGGCTTATCCAGAACAAAACCAACCTACAATCTACTGGCACGACTACGAAACCTGGGGAGCAAGCCCACAAAAAGATAAGCCGAGTCAATTTGCTGGTGTACGGACCGATCTTGATTTAAATATTATTGGCGAGCCGCTTATTGAGTACTGTAAGCCACAAGCGGATTATTTACCGCATCCTGAGGCGTGTTTAATTACCGGTATTACCCCACAAGTGGCGATGCAAAAAGGCTTAGTTGAGGCTGAATTTATTGCTAAAATTCATGCAGAATTTAGCGTACCCAATACCTGTGTGGCTGGTTATAACAGTATTCGCTTTGATGACGAAGTAAGCCGATATAGCTTTTATCGTAACTTTTACGACCCGTACGAACGTGAATATAAAAACAATAACAGCCGTTGGGATATTATAGATCTAGTACGTGCCTGCTATGCACTGCGCCCTGAAGGCATTGAGTGGCCATTAAAAGAAGATGGCAGCCCTAGCTTTAAGCTTGAGCATTTAACCGTCGCTAATGGTATTGAACATGCCGCTGCGCACGATGCACTTAGTGATGTAACGGCTACTATTGCACTGGCTAAATTAATAAAAGAAAAGCAGCCTAAGCTGTATCACTTCTTTTTTAGTTTGCGTGGTAAAAAAGCACTCGCTGAAATGGTTGATGTATTTAATATGACCCCATTAGTGCATACCTCGTCACGTATTCCAGCAACCCAAGGCTGTACTACCTGGGTGGCACCTATGAGCTTTCATCCAGTGAATAAAAACGCAGTTATTTGTTTTGATTTAACCCAAAACCCACAAGTATTACTTGATTTAAATGTAGAAGAGCTACGCAAGCGTTTATACACCAAACGTATAGATTTAGCAGAGGGTGATTTACCCGTAGGTTTAAAGCTGGTGCATTTAAACAAGTGCCCTATTTTAGCACCAGCTAAAACACTACTGCCTGAAAACGCTGCTCGCTTGGGTATTGACCGAGAGCAATGCTTGACTAATTTAGCCATTTTAAAAGCCAATACCGAGCTTCGCGATAAAGTCACTGAGGTATTTAATGAGCAAGGCGATTACAGCGCCACCACGAACGTGGATTACTTATTATATGATGGGTTTACTAGCCATGCTGATAAAGCTAAATTTGCGATTATTCGTGATGCAAAGCCTGAAGACTTGGCAAGTTTAAAGCTTGAATTTGAAGATCCTAAATTTAATACTTTGCTATTTAGGTACCGCGCCCGAAATTGGCCGCAAACGCTCAACCAGCAAGAGCTTGATCAATGGCGTCAATATTGCCAAAGCAAGTTAATGCATGGCGAGGATCAGCCATCAATCAGCGCACAAGATTTTATGATCACCCTTGAAAACTTAGCGCATGAACATGATGACAGTGAAAAAAATCTTACAATTTTAAAAGCCTTATATAACTACGCGCAAAGCATGTAATTTACTGTAGTTTATATAATTCATAAAAACGCGACCCTTTAGCAAAAAAGTGTCGCGTTTTTTGTATATAGTTAGGTAAGCGAAAGTAAGTCCCACAAAGAGAAGCGAATGAGGCATAAATGAGAAACACATAAAACCTATCGTTATTTTTATGTGTATCACTTTCTCTAAAAGCGCAGCGCCTCTTAGCCTCTTTGTGAACAGTTTACTTTTACCAATTACATTACTTTTTATGCAGTGCTTCAATACGCGCTAGTAAACTTGAGGTATCGTATCTGCCGCCGCCAAGAGCCTGTACATCGGCGTAGTATTGATCGACCGTTGCAGTCATTGGCAGCGTTGCACCATTATTTTTAGCTTCATCAAGGGCAATGCCTAAATCTTTGCGCATCCAATCTACAGCAAAACCAAACTCGTACTCGCCTGCCCACATTGTTTTGTAGCGGTTTTCCATTTGCCACGAACCCGCAGCCCCTTTTGAAATGGTTTCAATTACTTTTTCACCATCAAGCCCTGCTTGTTTGGCAAAATGTAAGCCCTCGGCTAAGCCTTGCACTACGCCGGCTATACAAATTTGATTAACCATTTTACATAACTGCCCTGCGCCCACATCGCCTAATAACTGGCTAAAACGGCTATATGCCGCCATTACGGGTTGCACTTTAGTGAAAACAGCTTCGTTACCGCCTGCCATGACTGTAAGCACGCCGTTTTCAGCACCTTTTGTTGAATGCAACATTCGGTGCCAAAAGTTGTCAATATGTTTTGACACTATAACACTGATATAATTTGCATAAATTTTGAGCTAAGAATGATTAAAAGCATCAAATAACTTATTGCTATAAATATACCCGATCACACTAATGTAGAAGCAATAGTGCTCGTAAATAATAAAAGACCTTAAGTCCTTACAAGGATTAAACTAACCTTTTCAATAAACTTGAAGTATCCCAACGATTTCCACCCATCTTTTGTATATCAGCATAAAATTGATCGACTAGAGATGTTAAAGGTAAAGTAGAACCGTTTTTCTTTGCCTCATTTAGAGCTATATCCAGATCTTTACGCATCCAATCAACTGCAAAGCCATGTTCATATTGATCATTGAGCATCGTTTTATGCCTATTTTCCATTTGCCACGAGCCAGCCGCACCTTTAGATATAACTTCAACCACAGCCTCACAATCCATTCCAGCATTCAATCCAAATTGCAATGCTTCTGAAAGTCCTTGGACTACGCCAGCTATACATATTTGGTTCATCATTTTCGCTAACTGGCCCGACCCAGCTTCACCTAACAGTTTTGAATACCTGCTATATGCTTGCATAACATCTTTAGCTTTTTCGAAGTCAGCTTTCTTACCACCACACATTATGGTTAAAGCGCCATTGATCGCTCCAGCTTCACCACCAGACACTGGGGCATCAATAAACCCGATTTTATTTTCACCACACTTTAAATTTAACTCTCTAGCAATATCCGCTGAAGCCGTTGTGTGATCGACTAGAAGAGTGCCTTGCTTCATGGAATTCAATACACCATTATCTAATAGAGTTACTTCGCGAAGATCATTATCATTACCAACACAAACAAAAACTATCTCAACATCTTTTGCAGCCTCTTTTGGAGTCGAAGCGACTTGTCCTTGATACTCCTCTACCCATTTTTCTGCTTTCGAAGAAGTTCTATTATAAACAGTAACATTTAGATTTTCATTTTTTGAAAGGTGACCTGCCATTGGATAACCCATAACGCCAAGACCTATGAAAGCTACATTTATTTTATTCATCGTTCACTCTGTATAATTAAATTAAGTTTAAAGTACGTTGTTACAAGGCTAGCGTATATTAATTTTAGGCACTAGCAGGATCAAACGGTAATCATCATCTAGAACTGCCATTTTTGCACCACATTAAACACAAAATAATTCCTGTTTTTTACGCATTCTTGATTCATCATCTCAAAATGCAACAACCCGTACATAATTCGAGTTCAACCAGCCAGTCACTGCAACTTCATTTAGTAATAAGCCTGCATTTAAGCCTAGCCAATGATAATCTTTACCTAACCAGTTTCTATAAATAATATTGATAAATGGTTCTAGCTGTTATGGCCAGCTAATTTTTCACTCAGCTCAAGTTATTTGTTTACTGGATATAATATTCTTTTGCTTCTAACCTTTTCTTCTCTGATAACGTTATTAGCAACTAAAACGCTGGTAATAATTGAACCGTATGAACGCCCATTTAGTTTGAGCAAGCTGTATAATTTAGCCCTGTCAATACCCGGTACTTCGTGAACCTTTTGAATAACCTGTTTTAAATCATCTAGACGTTTATCTAAATATTCATATGCTCCAGGTCTTTTCATCGTCGAACGGTAATGGTTAACCATTTCTATGTATTCAGGTATTGACCAATTGTCAAAATGATTCTTTATTGCTAAATATTCCCACTCGAGGTCTCCATAATTAGGGTCCAGGCAATCAAAAAAATGTTCAGAATAAAATTCGCAAAGCCTATAGAAGCGTTCTTTCAGTAATGGTAGGCTATCTATAGCTTTTTCACGGTTAGCTAATAAATAATCATCCCATTCATTATACTTATCATCATTGTACACGGCGGCTATTTTTTCTTTTAGTAACTTTATATTTTTGAAAAGTTCAGTATTTACAGCACTTTTAAGACGCTTTATTTTTCCTGGTTCAGAAAAAGCATCAGAATCTAAGTGGAAAATACCTGCGTCACGATATAAGTTAGCTAGCGTATGGTCAAAAGGGCCATTATCACTGCCCAAGCCTTCTACATCAATCTGAATGGTTTGATTGGGTTTACCGTAAAAAACATCTAGTAGCTGACTCAGAAATAGTGCAATTATTTCTTCGATATCTTCAATTGCAAAACTCAGGTCAAAGATACAATACTCACCTCTTTCACACACCCCTAAGATAAACTCTTTTGGTACTGAGATTTCAGCTTCACTCAAAAGCTGAATGATATCTTGATCAAGTGAGTACGAAAACCATATATGTCCTTCCTTTTGATTTGCACCGGGTGAAACCTGTATGGATGCTTCTAGACTTTCACCCTCTTTTCCTTCCTTGTGTATTTCAAATATATTGTTTTGTAGGTCATGTTTTACTAAGCTTTGTTTTATTTTATTATAATGGATATGTTCCATACTTTATCTTCCTTAATTTATTAAGCTGCAATAACAGAAATTTTACTGCCAGACCTGCCTGATGTGACATCAACTCTATGTCCCATTTGGCTTTTTAACTCAGTAACATGAGAAATAATACCAATCATGCGACCTGTTGACTGAAGGTCAATTAGAGTACGAATGGCCAAGTCGAGTGATTCAGGGTCTAGACTACCGAAACCTTCATCTATGAATAACGTATCAAGCTTTATTCCGCCAGAATATGACTGAACGACATCAGATAAACCTAGAGCTAATGATAAAGCCGCCATAAATGATTCACCACCAGAAAGTGTAGCTACTGGACGAGATTTGCCTGTATAGGCATCATCAACTTCCAATTCTAAGCCTGATGCTTTATTTCCTTTAGCACGCTCTTCATTTCTAATTAGTTGATATCGGCCTTTGCTCATAATAGAAAGTCGTTGAGAAGCTTGAATTAAAACATCATCTAATAAAACACTAAGAACAAAGCGTTGAAGGCTAACTTTATCTCCCGTTAACCCATTAGAAACTTCATATAACGTACCAACGGTTTTGTACTGCTTGTCCAGCTCTTCATTTTTCTTATGTGCTTCAATGAGCTTTTTCTGAACAGATATAAGCTGATTATTGCGTTCTTCTAATTGACGCCATTTTTCATCTTTAGCTTTGAAATCGACTTCAGCTTGCGATAACGCACCTTCAACATTATCTAGATTAGGCTTGCTTTTGTCTTTCAATTCATTAGTAAGTAACGACTTAGCTCCTGTTAAGGTATCAAATTTCGTTTTATACTGGTCAATATCATCATTTAGTTGAGCTTGATTTTCATCGGTAAGTAAAGAGTTTTCAAAGTGATTCAGGTCTTCAAAAACACTTTCGCTTAATGCTTTTTTCCACGCTAGTTGAGCAGCATCGTCCTGCTTTTCAATATCGGCTAATTGGCTGGCTATAGATTTATCGGTAGCCTCTGCTTTATCAAAGGCCGATTTTTGATCTTCTTTATTTTTCCTAGCTGAGGTAAGCCCGTCATTTAAAGACGTTATCTGCTGGGTTAATGACTTAATTTCTGTCTGAAGCATTTCAATATCACGGAAATCTTCTGGTGTTTGGTTCTCTAGCTGAACAACATAAGAGTTCGCAATAATTAGCAGTTTATCGTCTGAAGATGCTTTTGATTCTAGCGCTTTAATCGTCTGTTCTATTTCCGATAATTTATCTTTATCTGAAATGATGCTATCGCTGATCTCTTTTATATTATCTTTTATAGAAAGTAAGCTTTTAACCTTAGCTTCTTGCACTTCATGCGCTGACTTCACTTCTACTAGTGATTTGTTCGCAGACTCGCCGAGTTCATCTTTTAACGTAGTAATTAATCCTTGTTTTACTTTTTCATTAGCAAGCGCTTCGTCATATGCTGATTTTGCCGCTTCTCTAGCTTTATTTGATTTAGTTACAAGTTCTCTAGCTTTATCGACATCCTCTTTTGTAACAATAGAACTCATATCATCCGTACTTGCTAATTTAGGGTGTTCCTCACTACCACATACGGGGCAAGGTTCTCCAACGGATAATTCGCTTGCCAGAATGGCCGCTTGGTTAGCATGCCACGAAAATTCAGTTTTTTTAGCCGCTTTAGTTTTAGCGTCTAACTCTAATTCTGACTTATCTAAAACTATTTTTTCTTCTGTGGTTAATCGATTAAACTCGGATAACTCTTCGCTTAAGATCTCTAAGTTATTTCTTTTGCTAAGTACTTGGCTCAATTTATCTAATTGAATTTGTTCGTTAGCTAAAGGTTGAATTTCGACAGACAGCTTCTCCAGTTTTTGCTCTTTACCAGAGATCTCACTTTTTATTACTTCTATATCTTTTTGTTTAGCTTCAAGTGCTGTCTTACTTGCAGTTGCAGTTACTTTAGCTGATGAAAGTTTAGAAACAGCTTGCTGTAAATCGCTCGCAAGTTTTAAATATTGCTCAAAATCTGTTTGTTTTTTCTGTAAAGCATCAACAGCTTTGTGTGCTTCTTCTGCTTTCTCAAAAGAATGTATGGCGGCTTTTAGCTTTGCGCCGAACTCCAATAGGTCCTTATTGCTTTGTTCAAACTTACCCTTGATTTCAGTTAATGCTTTACTTGAGTTGACAACAGAATCAAATATTGGCTTTATTTTTTGGGCATTAGAGGCAAGTTGTAATTGTAGCTTTTTACTTTCGATTTGCTCACTAGATAACTTGTGCTGTTCTAACTCTTTGCTTTTGTTATCTAAGTCTTCAAACTTTTTCAGTAGTTGTTTGGCTTCTTCAACAGCTTTTTCGAAATCGGAAACGGCTTTGTTAGCAGTTGTTTTTTCTTTAAGTGCTAGTGCCAAGTCGGGTTTGATTAACTCGATAGTGGAGCTTACTTCTTCTTCAGTATTTACTTCTGCACCTTCGAGAATACCTTTAATTTTATTTCTGTGCTCTTCAACCGCTTTTCTTATTTCTGCTGCTTGAAGCTTTAAAGCATCTTCAATCTTTTTGTAAATAGAGGTTTGAAATAGCTGACTAAATATTTTTTCTCTGTCTTTTGAGTCAGCTAATAACAGCTCTCTAAACTTACCTTGAGGCAGTACCATAACTTGCCTGAACTGCTCAACATCTAGACCAATTAGCCCCTTAATTTCAGTATCTGCATCCTTAACACTAGAAGGCACCATCAAACGATTACTGTCTGTACCATCAAGCTCCCACAATGTTGCTTTTGAATTCTGAGATGTAGTGCCTTCGCCAACACTTTTTGCTCTTTCTTGCATTGGAACGCGTTTTATACGATAGCTTTTATCAGCTAAGCTAAAATCTAATGTGACTTCGGTTAATAATTTAATATCAGCAAAATCACAACGCATTTGTGAAGCTGAACGTTCAGCTCCAGTTGTTTGCCCATAAAGCGCAAAACAAATTGCATCTAAGATCGAGCTTTTACCTGCACCAGTTGGGCCATTAATCAAAAATAAAGGATTCGTTCCTAATTCATCAAATTTTATGTGCTCAGTTCCAGCAAATGGACCAAAGGCTTGAACAGTTAATTTAAGTGGTTTCATTTTTATTCCTTTATTTTGTTAGTCCATCAATTAATTCAGAAACCAATTGCTTTTGTTCCTCAGACATTTCTTGACCCGCAATTTGAGAATAGAAATCTTTAAACATATCTAACTCCCCTTGCTTCAATGAATCTTGCTTTAACCCGCTTGAGTTAGTTTCGAGCATACCTGGTTTTTCTAAATGCAATACATTGGGGTATACGGCTCTCAATTTACCCATGGGATCCAAAATGGCATGTTTATCAGTCAGTCTTATCAGTAAGTAATCATCGCTGTTAGGATCTACTTTTCCTTGTTCTATAACCGTATCTAACTCATCCTCAATGATTCTCATATCTCTTAAAGGTTTCAACGGTAAATGGGCTTGCGAAACAAGCCCAGTTTTATCTACTTCAACAAGGGTGACGCCTTTTTTCTGGTTTTGTTCTGAAAAGCTATACTTCATAATTGAACCAGAATATCGAATATGCTCCATCCCTTTGTACTGAGGGCTATGAAGATGGCCTAAAGCAACATAATCAAATTCAACACAGGGTTGATAACTAACCCTATCTGCACCGCCTATTTGTAAAGGTCTTTCAGAGTCTGATTCAGCCGCACCATCAATGAAACAGTGGCTAATCAATACATTAACCTGCTGGTCAGACATTACATTTTTTATTTCATTAACTAAGTAGGAATGTGCATCATCAAAGCTTTTAACTTCAACGTCAAAAGTATCTCTAACCATTAATGGCTCACAGTAGGGGATACCATAAAAAGCAACTTCAACTCCCTTTACTTCAATAACAGAAGGCTCCAGTACATCATTTAAATTGCCAATAATATGCAAGCCGGACTCTTTCATTTGCTTAGCGCCAAACCTAACTCTTTCTGCGCTATCATGATTACCCGGTATCAAAATAATGGGAATGTTTAAATCCATACAAATTGACTTCAAAACATCATCTAGCAACTCAACAGCGTTAGCTGGAGGTAATGATCGGTCATAAATATCACCAGCAATCACTAAAGCATCAACATCTTCACTTTTTATATATTCAATCAACTGATTAAGTACGTGCTTTTGATCTTCAAGTAATGAAACGTTGTGGAATTGACGGCCAATATGCCAGTCAGAGGTATGTATAAATTTCATAAATTCCCTTTTTCTATTTTCGTCTGTGTTGCAAGGTTAACGATACAAACCTTCTAACTGAGGCAAGCCTAAAAAGTAAGATGGACTTGAGCTCTTATGCTCGCCTTTTGCATTTCTTCGCAGTGTCGTTTGAATTAAAATACAACATTGCTCTGCTCTAGTAATTCCAACATAGTGAAGGTTAGTATCCTCAGCTAAACTTGGGTAAGTGATATCGTCCCATGTAGCACCTTTCTGTTGATATGGGAAAGACCACTCTTCCAAATCAATATGGAAAACAATTTTGAATTCTAATCCTTTGGATTTATGGAGTGTCATTAGCTGGACTTCATTTTCATCTACAGATTTAAACAACTTTACCAGTGAGTCATTGCACCATATAAGCCTTACAGCCTCGTTTTCTGCTTCGCATTCAACATATCCAATCAATTCCATTAGATAACTACAACGTTCGATGAAAGATTCTAGAGACTGCTCTGTTCTAATAGCTTTTAATTTTTTTCGTAAGCTCGCAATAATTGTCGATGGAAATTGGAAAAAGTACTTATCTATGATGTCTTGGGCTGTAGAAATGGATCCATGTTTATATGAAAACAGATCTGAATATACATCAGCACACCCCGTGCCTAAGTCATTCAAAGGTGTGTCGGTATACAGCCGATAATTATGATCTAGTCCTAATGTAAATTCTTTTAATGAGATTTCTTTTTTAGCTAAAATAGCTACATCAGATGCTTTATCAATAGAACCGTCTTTCAGCCAATCTTTTATCCAAGGCGAAACGTGTGCTGCGGCATTTTTTAGGTTCCCAGTAATAACTCTGCGATACACCCGGTTATCATCTTTATGCTCTATTAACTTGTATTCAGGGTCCAGAACACGACATGCATAATTCACAATTGACGGATGGCATCTATGATTAAAGTCGAGTTCAAAGTGCTTAAAATTCAAATTATCCTCGGTTAAGGCTACTAAGAATTCAGGCTGACTTCCTCTAAAACGAAATATTGACTGATCAACGTCTCCAACTGCTGTTGCAATCAGACCAAGCTCTTTAAGTTTAATAAACAGCTCATGTTGCGGCATTGAAGAATCCTGATATTCATCGATAAATACATGAGAATAAAGGGCTTTTATATATCGTTGTGCCGAAATTGAATTATTGATTATCGCTAATGATAATGCAGAAAAACTATTCATCCACAGTATGTCAGCGTCATATAGAGTTTTAAAACCAGTATCGGCATTAAGGTCTGCTAATGTTGGAGATTTGTATTCACTTGAAAAATAAAGTTTTTGATGTGAATCTAGCTTCTTTACTATAGTACAACTTGAAGGGTCTCCTCCCCATATTCTTCCTAAGAAAGGCAGTATCAATTCTTTCAAGCAAAAACTATCAATTGTGCCAAAAAAGCTACGTTTTGTGTTGTGAGCATTTTCATTACAACGCCTCTTTAGCTCTTCACTCGCTTTTTTAGTAAAAGTAATCGCAATTACACCTTTATGTGAAGGTAGTTCTGGCGTAATGCCTCGTATTTTTTCCTTCATAACAGTAGTTTTTCCGCTACCAGGGCAAGCTGTGACAACCATACTTTTTTCGTAATCGATTGCGGCTCGTTGTTGATATGTAGGTTTGAAATTACTCATGGTTATGAGTTTCTTAACGCTAATAGTGTATGTAAAGGCTTTGCTAGTTCACCTTGATTCAATTTCGGAAGATCAGCTACAACAGATTTAAGTAATTCTCTCATTCTTAAAGCTTTCTTTCCTTGGAGATAATCAATTGCCGATTTAGCAGTTGACTTCCCTAGTGCTGTTTTTATTTCTTCTTCTAATTCACTAACAAGATCGGTTTCTAGATCCACTTTGGATAAAAATATTCCTTTATCATTAAGCAATTCAGAAGCAGCTTGCCACTCACCATTAGCGACTGTTTCTTGTGCAAAGAACTCCGTATCACTATTATCGAGTTTTTCTTCCCCTACTATACTGAAACAACGGTTTATCCCTGCATATTGCCACTCATCTTTCCTAGGTACTTTTGATACATCATTATCAGTTCTCATAGTCCATGGGATCTGAAGTGCATCTAATATAGATATGAATGCTTTAAATGAAATACCATCAACGGAAAGAATCGACAGATTTTCATAATCAATATCAATACCTAATGCTTTAGACAATGATTGATAAAAGAGCATTTCAGATGGACCTTCTACTAAGAATATGCCGTCAGAAAAAAATGCTTCTGCTGGTAAAATACTCATTCTATAACTCATATCTTCCCAGCCTGCCTCAATACAATCTGAGCAACCTTCAGATGCAGCAACTGTTGCTGAGCCTTGAGGCAGTAACCTGATGATGGAGTCAGGTGAAAAATTAACGGTTATTTGTGGGGAATGAGAAGATATTATCGTTTGACCCGGTAGCTCATCAATTAAATACGACGCTAACTTTCTTTGCTGATGAGGATGTAAATGCGCTTCCGGCTCTTCAATAACATAGAATATTACTTCGTTTTCTAAATCATGCTCTTGTGCACTTTTAGCTTTCCATAGGGCAAGCAATATTTGATTATTTCTCCCATCTCCACCTAACATCACATTAGATCCGTTTGTATTAGCCCCAAGTTGTAGCTTTTCAATGAAGTCATTGACTTGAATAGCCCCTGTATCCAGTTGTACTTCATAGTCAGCATAGTGGTGAGCTAATTTTTTAAGTTCGTCATTCACTTCATTAGTTGCTTTATCAACATAAACTAACTGAGATACTTTTTCATTAAGCTCTTCTAGATCCCCACTTATCTCAATCAAGAGTTCATCGTCTTCCTCTTTCTCATCATTAGAAAGTGATTCTTGAGCAAGTCTAAGTAGCTGTCTTTTTTCTTTGCGGATAAATTTATCTAAATCTCGTTGTGACTGTATATACTTCAAGTGCATATGTTTAAGATAAAAACGACTAGAAACTTCCTGTAAGTCATCTAACGATGGTCCAATAAATAGTTGGTAATCTAAACTGCTTTTTTGAGCGACATATCTCAAAAAAGTTTCATTCTCTTCACTTACATTACCTTTAAGTACGGAGATGACCGCGTCTTCTTGGATATCAGAAAATTTAACAGTAATGATAATTTCATCATCAATTCCATCTTGGTTAATGTGAAAGTCTAATTCATTCGGCTCAATATCGGCTTCAGATAAACTTTTATCTAACAATATTCGTAAGCCATGAAGAAGGTTACTTTTTCCTACATCATTTGAACCGATGACTAATGTATTATCATTAAAATTAATTGACGCATCAGAAAAGTTTCTAAATCCCTTTAAATGCACATTACAAATTTTCAATTTATTTCCCTAGAGTGCTTGCTGGTTAATGCTAGTTTAATCATAGAGTTTAACTGGTACGTACTACCGCAATTCTATCTTCTGTGTCGTTGAGTTATATCGATAATTAACAATCTGTCCATTCACAATAAGCTCTATAGCAGTATTTATTTGCTCGATTGGTACACTAAACCACTCTCTCGGTTTGCACATATTGCCTTGTAAATCGGCTATTTCCACATCAATGCAAACATCTTTAAATACGGTATGGATTAAGTTTTCAAATTTTTGTGTATTCATGTTGTAGCATTCGTATTCAGCAACAACATTTACGGGGGCCATTAAGTACGTTGGTTCATTTGCTGCATTCGCAATACGTTTTGCAACGGGAGTTGTCGCATAACCAATTTTGTATAGGTTAGAAATTGAATTGATACGAGGATCTTCGCTTTGGCTTGATAAAATATAAATAAAACCTGCGGACTCATCATCTTCACCAACATTTTTAATATCAGCGAAGTGTTCGCCTTTTGATGAAACCATTTTGCCATCAGCATATAGTGACTTAGCAATAGAGCGATAAAGCATGTTCGATTCTGTACCATTTTCAAATATACAGCGTGTTCTTCCATCCTTTCTGAAACGCTTTCCGTCTACCGTTTTTGCTTCACTAGTGATATCTATATGTTCGAGGTACATCAATACTCCACTTAACACATAAAACTCACCTTCTTGAAGTTTTTCACCTTTATCATCAAACTCAATAATCTTGCGCTGACCACTATTTAGCTCTTGCTGAACAATAGGGAAAAGATCTTTATATTTATCAAAATCTTTACACGGTTTACGCCTTGCCACAAAGTCACTATCAGCACGCTTATCTGTTTTCACATGTTTTATATTAAAAATGCTATCGTCAGTATCACCCAGTAAACCAAAGTCATCATCAGCGAATATGTCTTCCACTGAGTTAATTTCTTTTACCACAGGCTTTGGTTCAGGTTTCGGTTCTACTTTAAACCCTGCCGTTGGCTCAGCTACTTCATGCGTTAATGGCAATAAGTTAAATTCATCAAAATCAACCAACGCATGGCACTGGGTGTCATTACCTCTAATAGAATCTAACCGTTTAAATAACATTAGCTCACTAATGTTTGCCATATTATTTTCAGGCAACCGACCATTAGCTTTATAGAAGTCATTTATCTCCTGAAACTTAGCAACCAAGTGCTCGTCTGCCGTTGGCGCTTTAGACTTTACTTTAACCGCTGTAAGCCCTAATTCGTCATCATCGTTAATAAAGCTTAACCAGTCATCCATTTCCATCGACTTTAATTTTTGCCATTCTTCATTTTTCATTACGCTTGCATCCTTTTGCGCTTTTCTTGTTTAATGTAAATTAAGCACTCAGCCAAACGCTTTTCAGTAAAGTCAGACGCATTTAAGTCAGGTTCACGGCCATTTTCATGAACAAACAGCTTAACTTTAGGCCATAGCAATTTAGCTTCATCAAAGTCCATTTGAATGCGGGTGGTTTGAATCGATTCTTGAATAAGTTTAAGTACGTCAGTAGTTACTGATTTTGACAGTATCTCAAAGGCTTTTTGGAATGGATTAATTTCATCAATTAAATCAATACTCAATTCATCAATATTGATAAATTTATCAGCTAAGCGAACAAACTTTTTACCGCCTTGTTCACTCACCTCTGCTGTACTTACTGCTGAATCAACGACTACTTGTTGACGAACTTCTTCAAGTTCAGCTTCAGTTAAATCAGGATATTTACGTTGGATTATTTTAGGGATCAATATTTTATTAACGACTTCTGGATCAACTTTACCCGCTGATGCAGCAATCACTTTATCATCTTGCAAAATAGCGGCTTTTAAATCAGCTAAATCTGATTCAATAATGTCTTTAGTTCGCTTGGTACTTGGCTCTTTAAAGCCTCCAATTTTCATTGTGCCAGGTGGTGCTGGCTCAAAATCATCGTCTTTTTTAGCTTTAAACTTAAAGTTTGGTGCTAATACCTGCTCCATTAACAATGAACAAGTAATTGCTTTAAGCATGTTATTCACGGCAATCGTTACTTGGTCATTTTCAGCATCAGGTTGGGCTATGAGATTAGTAAACTGCGCATGGTTTTTGTTTGAGCTATCACGGGTACAGCGACCAATTATTTGAATGATTTCAGTTAACGAGCTTCTATAACCCACGGTTAATGCATGCTCACAGTATTCCCAGTCAAAGCCTTCTTTCGCCATACCTAATGCAATGATCACATCCATATCATCTACATTTTTTATATTTCGTAGGTAGTTTTGAATTACGTCACGGTTATTTTCTTCAACTAAATCGGCTACCTTTATTACTGTACCGTCAGGACGAGTAACAGGAATAACACCTGTAGCAGGATCACGTTTACCAGCTTCACCTAATACTTCTAAAATGGCATCTACTTCATCATATTTTTCTTTAGTTGATTCACCAGAATTAACATTAGGAATATGAATGATGGTTTTCTTGCCGTAATTTTCTTCTGAGTTAAGTACTTCATGAATAACGTCGGTATATCTACCTTGATAAAAGTGATAACCAATTCCTAGTGATTTAAGGTAGTTATAACCATTAAGTTGCTCGTAATAGTTAAATGATACTTTATCAAATTGTGCTTCAAGCTCAGGTGTTAATACAGGAACACTGTCACCACGGAAGTATGAGCCAGTCATGGCAACAATATGAGCATTACTGTTTTCCATAATCGAGCGTAAAACATCACCTAATACATTCTCACCATCAGCAGACACATGATGAAACTCATCAATAGCAATTAAGCAATCGTTAAATGCTGTATCTTCAATTTCTTGAAAGGCAAAACGTAACGTAGCGTGAGTACAAATTAGCACTTTATCGCTACCTGCCATAAAGCGTTTAAAGGCTTTAGTTTTGCTGGTTTCACCACCGGGCGTACAAAGGTTGTTGTCGTTATCAACTTCCCAATCACAAAAGAAGCCATATTTGCTTAGCTCTGTAGTATCGAATGAGCCACCGATAGAGCGCTCAGGTACTGCGACAATCGCTTTTTTAATGCCTTGGTTATGCAATTTATCTAATGCTAAAAACATTAATGCACGAGACTTACCTGAGGCAGGAGGAGCTTTTAATAAAAGGTATTGGCTATTTCTGCCCTCATATGCACGCGACTGCATGGCTCGCATGCCCATGTCATTTGTATTTGAACTAGCACCACTTTGGGCATATTTGAATTCCATTAGATTACGCATTTTGACCTCCTGTCATTTGAATATATCTTGAAAAAAGCTCTTCAAGCCTATCATCATCATTTATAAACGATTCGTTTTTGTACAGTGAATCAACAAACTTATCGTTATCTTTATGAGCTACAAGTAAATCTGGCGGCATTTTTTTCGGATCGTATAACTCCGCAAGAGTTTTATTAGGGTAACGCTCACGTGCAGCCATAATATTTAACGTATGAGACAGAAACTCTTCTTTTTCATCTTCATTTACTTTTGGAAATGGAAAGGTGTTATAACAAATTACAGAAGAATAACTTATATCCTTTCTCAATCTTCCAGCTATAGCTTTAACCCAAACCATATGCATGTTTGAAGATAATATCGAAAACATATGAGGATCAACGTCATATAACACCATAGCTTTATTCGTAACAATTGTACCCTTATCAATAAAACCAATTGGCATATAGTTTCTTCTTTCAGAAGATACAGTAGGAACCACAATACTATTCAATTTTGTCTCATTTAGATCTCTGAATTGATGAGGGCGTAAAGCCAATTTATTTGCCAGTTTGTCTACACTTTTTAATCTAGCTGCTTTAACTAGTTCAACCCTATCTTTAATTTCTTGACAACCCATTGCTTCTTCATAATCTTCATCCGTTATCCAAAGGCACCACCTTTGTATGCCCTTTATTAATTCATTAGAGCCAATCACTTTTCTTAAAAACTTTGTTGTTTGTGGGTAACATTGCAACAAGTTTTCTTTTTCAGGTGCATCAAGCATTAGTGGCTGGGCATGCCCTGTATAGTTTCCAGACAACATAGCAGGGACATTCATAAGAGGTTTTTTTTCAGATTTTACGTAAACATCAATTCCATCAATTAAGTATGCATTGATATTCTTACATCTTTTCTTTAAACCATCTGTAAATAGGTATTTCGGTTGCTCTAAATTTGCACGCAACCCTATTATCGAACAGGTAACCCCGGCCTTGTCTTTGGCATTATTTGCCCAATGAAATGATTTGTGCGCAAAATAAACTTCAACATTAAGAGCTTTAATATGTGGCCAGAGAGCCTTTACCTGTGAACCTTCACAAATCGAACTTGTTGAAACCAGAGCCGCTTTTGTACTGTTATTAATGTATTTAGCACTCTTAATAAACCAGCAACCAACATAATCAATATCTTTAAAATTACTTATTCCTAAAAAAGCTTCCTCCATGTCAAGCTTTTGCTCTTTAGATTGAACTCTAGAGCACGGCAAGATCATTATAAATTGAACTTATAGAGCAAGTAGTGATCAGATCAAGGCATAATAATTATTTGGTCGCATAAATATGAGCACTAAATTTC
>NZ_PNCV01000119.1:0-1659 GCF_005886925.1 Pseudoalteromonas sp. S3260 | reverse complement strand
CAGTCAGCACACAGTGACTTAATTACTTAGATCAATTGACGATCATCAAGGTTTAAGTTATTAACCCTATTCATTGTGCATAAAAGCCGTAAAATAAACGGCATGAACGATGTATTTACCTTACAACAACGCATTGCTGAGCTTGAAAAACAGCTTAAATATGAGCGCGAAGTATCTATACAGAAAGATGCTAAAATCGCCTATTTATATGAGCAATTCCGTTTAGCCCAACAAAAGCAATTCGGCAAAAGTGCTGAAGGCTTTGTAGGGCAAGGTGAATTATTTAATGAAGTTGAAGAGATTGCTGAGAAAGCTGAGCCAGAGCAGCAAGGAATTAGCTACACCCGCAACAAGCCTAAACGCAAGCCACTGCCAAAAGACTTACCCCGTGAACAAGTTATCCACGACATAGCAGATAAAAGCTGTGCATGTTGCGGTGGTGAGTTACATAAAATCGGTGAAGATACAGCTGAAAAGCTTGAGTTCATTCCAGCACACGTCAAAGTGATTGAACATATTCGCCCTAAATACGCCTGTCGTGAGTGTGAAAAATCAGGCACTGGGTCAACGATAAAGCAACAGCCTATGCCCGCCATGCCCATTAACAAAGGCATTGCCACCGCGAGCTTACTTAGCCAACTCATCACCAGTAAATATCAATATGGTTTACCGCTTCATCGCCAAGAGAGCATGTTTAAGCAATACGGCATTGAGCTGAGCCGCCAAACCATGAGCGATTGGGTGATTAAGTCAGCAGCGCTGTTTACCCCGCTGGTTAAACGGTTAAAAGAAGAATTACTCAAGCAACCACTCCTTAACGCTGATGAAACCACGGTCAATGTGGTGAAATCAGATAAAGTGAATAGTTACATGTGGGTGTACTGCTCAGGTGCTGACTCACCTAAACCCGACAGCCCCATCCCTAACATCGTGCTTTACGACTACCACACTAGTCGCGCAGCCGCCTGCGTGATGGATTATCTTGATGGCTATCAAGGGTACTTACATGTTGATGGTTATCAAGCTTATGAAAAGACACAGGCCAGTCTTGTGGGGTGCTGGGCGCACGCACGTCGGAAATTCATTGAAGCGAAAAAGCTGCAAGGGAAAAATAAGACAGGCAAAGCCGATGTGGTGCTCAGCTTAATACAAAAGCTGTATGGGATAGAGTCACGGTTGAAAGATAAATCAGCGGATGAGAGTTACCAGACTCGACAAGCACAGAGTAAACCGATACTCGATAAACTCAAACAGTGGCTTGAAAAACATCAGCCAAACCTTGTTGGTAATAGTAAACTCATTGATGCCGCCAATTACATGGCAAACCAGTGGCCGAAACTCATTGAGTACATTAATGATGGGCGACTGAGTATCGACAACAACCGTGCAGAAAGAGCCATCAAACCGTTTGTGATAGGCCGTAAGAACTGGCTGTTTAGCCAAACAGCAACAGGTGCTAACGCAAGCGCGATACTTTACAGCATCATCGAAACAGCCAAAGCCAACGGCTTAGCGCCATACGATTACATCACCGCGTGTTTAGATGAGCTGTGCCAATCAACACCTGATATCGATAGTCTATTACCGTGGAATTTTAAAGGCTAGGCGGTGATCACCGGACGGATACGAAATCCTAGCGCTTCGCTCATCATTTACTGG
>NZ_PNCV01000118.1:0-2931 GCF_005886925.1 Pseudoalteromonas sp. S3260 | reverse complement strand
ATCCTGAGGCAAGCTGCCGCTTTTTTCGCCCAAGCGGAGCTCGACCGCAAACAGAAGTAATAGTGGATTTTATTGATGCTTGCAGAGAGCATTACGGTGTCGAGTCAATTTGCAAGGAATTGCCGATTGCACCATCAACGTATTATTCTCATAAACAGATACAAAGAGAGCCTGAGCGACTGTCTAACCGTAAAAAGCGTGATGCTGAGCTGATGATACTCATTCGCGAAGTGTGGGAGGATAATATGTCAGTTTATGGTGCAAGAAAAATATGGAAGCAGCTACAGCTTGACGACCATCAAGTCGCCCGCTGTACAGTCGAACGATTGATGCGAGTTATGGGAATTCAAGGTGTTCGTCGGGGTAAAGCACATAAGACAACGATACCTGACGAGCAACAAGATAAGCCACTGGATTTAGTTAATCGTCAATTTACTGCTGAGCAGCCAAATCAACTTTGGGTAGCTGACATCACCTATGGTGTGCCCGGAGTTCAGGGCTAACAAGGATGTTTAAATTGAACCACGAACCTGTCTGTAATCCATGACGATATTGGCAGGAGCCAATAAGTTATGGCTACTTCTGGTTGTGCAGAAGTATGAGTCTGAGCGGCAGTGACTTACCGTATGCTGGTAAGGTGATGTAACTCGCTGACAACGGGAAGTGAGGCGAATTCGTTAAGCCAAGATGCTTCTCTAGACTAAGTATTGGACGGATGAAGAACATGAACCGATTAATCCGCATCTGTGGGCTGAAACGTCGCCACCGTCTACACGAGTTAACAGGCGGTATGACGCTGATATTGTGCAATAAGTAGCTGCGCAATAACCGAACTGGTCAGCAAAATGTAAGTGCTTGCCAGTGGATAAACGCCAAATCACAAGTCTGCGTTTAAGCGTCATCACCTTACAGCACGATAAGGTTAAAGACTGCGATCGGCATCCCCCCCAATATGTTTGAGTTCAGGCCGGTAAACCGGGGAAGGTCTATTTGCATGCTAAGGGAGCATGACCCCGATGACAAATAGGCTGGCGGAGCGCTCGTAGTAGTCCGAGATGGGGAAAGCCCATTACATGGCGAAGGGGCGCAGCTTAATTGATTTACGTCGGCAAATTAGCTGACCTTAACGAGGTGAAGACCTTTGATAATCAGTGAAATGCAACGTAAATTGGCAACATGGACTCAAGCGGATAAATCGCGACGAGTCAATCGACTACTGCGCTTAATTAGTCATCCTCGATGGCTGAAACACGCAGCCGAAATCACCCTTGCAGCCAGAGGAGCGAAAACACCGGGCGTAGACGGGAACACTAAATTCCATCTAAAAGAAGGGTTAGATGAAGAGCTCGCCATACTCAGCCAAGCACTGAGAGATGGCTCTTATCAACCACTTCCGGCAAGGCGAATTTATATTCCCAAAACAAACGGCAAACAACGCCCTTTAGGTATTCCTACCCTGAAAGATCGCATAGTGCAACGCGCCATGCTAATGGCTATGGAGCCAATCTGGGAAAATGACTTTCACTCGTTATCCTATGGCTTCAGACCTGAACGCAGTGTGCATCACGCGATCCGGACAGTAAAACTTCAGTTGACTGATTCCAGTCAGGAGAAAGGACGCTGGGTGATTGAAGGCGATATGTCGAGCTATTTTGATACAGTTCATCATCGATTATTGATGAAGTGCGTCCGTAAACGGATTGCCTGTAAACGGTTCAATCAGCTGCTCTGGCTCTTTATCAAGGCCGGTCATGTTGAAAAGAACCTGTTCTGTGCCACTAATCAAGGCGTACCGCAAGGTGGCGTGATCTCACCACTGCTGTCAAACATCATGCTTAATGAGTTCGATCAGTACCTGAACCAATGCTACCTTAGCAAAAAGGCACGTAAAGATCGCTGGTACTGGAACCACAGTATCAAGATCGGTCGCAAGCCTGCCCTTGAGGAGGAGCGACAATGGAAGCCTGCCGTCGCATACTGTCGTTATGCCGATGACTTTGTTGTTATCGTCAAAGGCACCAAACAACAGGCGCAGGTGATCCGAGAGCAATGCCGAGACTTTCTGGAAAGCAAACTCAAGCTTACGTTGAACATGGAGAAGACCCAAGTTACTCATGTCAATGACGGCTTTGTCTTCTTGGGACATAGAGTGATCCGCAAACGAGGCCCAAAAGGCAACATGCGTGTGGTCAGCACTATCCCGAAAGATAAAGCGAGAGCGTTTACTTGTTCGCTCAACAAAGAACTATCTGGTGACTATAGCTGTAGTCCAATCGATAAGATAGAAAAACTTAACCAGAAACTTAAAGGCTGGTCACAGTTTTATCGTCATACCGATTTCACGGCTAAGGTTTATAGTAAGATAGACAGAGCGGTATTCTGGAAACTGGCTTACTGGTTCGCAGCTAAGTTTAAAACCAGCATCAAGAAGCTAATGATGAAGTTGATCAGACGACCAGAACCCGGCAAAGCGAAAACATGGGTCTATTTCGGTAGGAGCAACAAAGGCAACTTATGCGGTCAATCACTATTTCGATTAGTGAGTAGCCCTAAACGACCTTTTAGATGGCGATTACCAGAATCGAACCCGTATTGCCGGAACGAGGACGAGGTCAGAAATACTGTCACCTCAAGATATCAAGATGTTGCAATGGCTGTTAGCCACAATTAAGTGGAGAGCCGGATGCGCTGAAAGGTGCACGTCCGGTTCGGAGAGGAGAGGTTGGGAGATAGCACGACTACGCCCCGCCTCTTACTCTACTTGCCACATGGAGTGGGTTTGTTTATGTCGCTTTCGTGATAGATGTTTTTTCACGATACATTGTAGGTTGGCGTGTATCAACGACAATGCACACAGAACTTATTCTTGATGCGTTAGAGCAAGCTATTTGGCATCGTGGCAATCCCGAGGGGTTAATTCACCACAGCGAC